>CALKXN010000069.1 GCA_938003555.1 uncultured Robiginitomaculum sp.
CCGTCTTTATGGCGGGCTTTTTATTGAAGCCCCGTCGACAGGGCGAAGAGCGCTTGGGCGAAAAAATAGAGCGGCGTAATCAAAATATAATTGCGCGGGCCCGCCAAGATTTTTTGATCACTTAGCGGCGTAAACCTATGCCGCGACACAAAGATATCTGATACGATAAAGCACCCTGCAGCGATCACGAATATGCCGTGACCACTATGCCGCGTGGCAAGCAGGGCAAAACATCCCATCAAGGCAATAATGATACAATATATTGCCGTACCGATTTTCAATTCCGCCGGAATATTCGCGCGCATGCGGCTAAACGCATATCCGCCTATCCCAATGGACACCCCAATACTCAACAGCCACCCCGGCGCAAATCCCCATTGCGAAAGCGCTGCAATATATAAAATATGGGCGAGCGCAAAAGCTCCCATACCCGCCAAAAACATTTTCCCTCGGCCAGGTTTAAGCAAGCACATATCTCCGATAAAACTGGCTATCAGCGCGGCAAAAACAAGCTGACCATAAAGATGGTCAAACGGCCCCATCATAAGGCATAGGGCAATGAAACCTAATGCGGCGACGGGTTTGAAAATATATTGCCCCGCGCGTTGTGCGCGTAATTCGCTCATCAAAAGCGCAAACACGCAGAGTGAGAAAACGCCTAATAATGGAGCAATCATATGTCAGGCCCTAGCCTCAAAAGTCGAATTGGGAGTTAACCCAGTTCCAACCGATAGCCGCCGGGCTCCGTCACGAGCAATGTCGCGGTGCCGGGTTGCGGTTCGATTTTCTGGCGCAGGCGATAAACATGAGTTTCCAGCGTATGGGTCGTGACCCCGCTATTATAGCCCCAAACTTCGTGCAAAAGCTCTTCGCGGGCCACGGCCTTCCCCCCGGCGCGCAGAAGGTACTTTAAAATATTCGTCTCTTTTTCAGTCAGGCGAATATCGCGGCCTTCAGACGGAATAAGTTTTTTACTGGCCGGGTGAAATTCATAGGGCCCAAGTTGAAATGTCGCGTCTTCGCTTTGTTCAAAAATACGCAAATGCGCGCGCAGGCGCGCCATAAGTACAGCAAACCGAAAAGGCTTTGTAACGTAATCATTCGCGCCGCTATTCAGGCCTAAAATCTCGTTGGCTTCGCCTTCATTACCCGTCAACATTACAATCGGCGCAGCAACCCCAGCCTTGCGCATAAGCTGGCAAGCTTCTGTCCCGAGCATGTCGGGCAAATCCAGATCAAGAAGGATAAGGTCAAATGCGCTCTCTTTGGCCGCTGTGATGCCCTTGCCCGCCGTATCAACATCTGTGGTTTCAAATTCATCATAGAGACCAAATTGATCGACGAGCTCTGCGCGCAGATCGTCATCATCATCAATAATCAGCAATCGTTTTTTAACGCTCATCGTACCCACCTTCTAAATTTAATTTGGCGAACAATACCCCCAAAAGCCTAAAAAACAAGCGATATGACTTGGCGCTCCATCACAGTCGCGCTATCCAAATGGCATGATTATTCAAGTTAATACACAATCGCGTGAAATCCATTTTGACGATCAAACCTATCCCTGCCGTATTGGCCGAGACGGAGCGGTGCAATTTGATGATGGCCGAGAGGGGGATTTTAAAACGCCGCTTGGACGCTATAAATTACGGTATGGATTTTACCGTGATGACCGCGTGCCAGCTCCGCCGTCAAAACTGACCTTTTGGCCGATACGACGCGATGATGGCTGGTGCGATGACACCCGTGACCCGGCCTATAACCAACCCGTTCGCCGACCCTACCCCGCAAGCACTGAATCTCTGATCCGCGATGACCCTGCCTATGACGTAATCATTGTGCTGGGCCATAATGACACCCCGCCTGTAGCCGGAAAAGGCAGCGCAATTTTTCTGCATGTGGCGCGTATTGACGACAAACAGACTGCAGGATGCGTTGCGGTGAGTCCTGATATCATGGCGCGCCTCCTCAGCAGGCTTGCCCCGGGCGATGAGATTATTATCGCTTAGGGCCGCGCCCCAAATAAAGCAGAACCAACACGCACATAGCTTGCCCCAAGTTTTGCGGCTGTTTCATAATCGCCGCTCATTCCCATAGATAATTCACTTAAACCGTTTTCGCGCGCGAGCGTTCGGAGCAGCATGAAATGCGCGCTGGGGGCCTCATCAACGGGCGGAATACACATCAAGCCCTCAACATTCAGATTATAATCCGTCTCCATGACGCGCAAGAATTCTGAAAGATCGCGCGGCAATACGCCTGACTTTTGCTCTTCTTCGCCTGTGTTGACCTGCACAAACAGACGCGGCAAGTCCTGCCCCCCATCGCGAAGCTTCGCTAAGGCCTTCGCCAAGCTGATGCGGTCCAGCGTATGTATCGCGTCAAATAATACGCAAGCCTGCGCCGCCTTATTACTTTGCAAGGGGCCAATTAAATGAAGCTCTAATGCCTCCCGCTGGCCTGAAAATGTCTCCCCCCATCGCATCTGGGCTTCCTGGACGCGGTTCTCACCAAACACCGTCACGCCAGCGCTTAATGCCTCTGCAATGCGGCTATCAGGCTGCTGTTTTGAGACAGCAATCAATTTTGGAGCAGCCATGTGGCCTTTGATATTTAGCCTGTTATGGATTGCATCTAAACGCTGTTTTAGGGCTGTTATTTCAAGTGTCATGGCTGTATCTGTTCATCTGTGGTGCATTATGCACTCTGTATATACTGGATATAATTTCAATAGCTAACGAGTTTCCCCCATGACTAAATTTATGAAAACTTTGGCTGTATCGACAGCATGTGCCTGTAGTCTTTTGAGCGCCACAGCCACCGCGCAAACCGCGCCGGCCGCTCCTACAGCGCCGTCATATACAGCAGAACAAGAGCAGCGCTTTCAGGCATTCCAGGTGAATTTACAAAGTAAGAATTTAAGCCAAGACTATAATGCTATCGTCGATTGCGCCGGATATATTGGCTACACATATGCCCTTATGAAAGCCGCCAAAGCGCCAGAGCAAAATGTGCAAAATGCAAAAAATGCTGCGGACTCCTTTATCATGTCAGCCATGCTTGTCGGTATGCTGCACGACCCGCAAAACACGACACCTGAAACGGTGCAAGCTGTGGTCAAATCAAATGCTGAAACATATAGCTCAGTCTATCCGGGTGAAGCCTTGTTCAAAGACGCATCGAGCTTGGCAAAGTTTAAAACGTGCACAAGCTACAGCAAAGTGAACAATGCAATGTTTACACTTGCCAGACAAGCCATGCAGCAACAGCAGCAAGCACAGCCTCAATAAATTTGAGCCTCTCGCGCGCTATACCAACATTATTTAAGAACGCGGTAGGGTCATCCCTGCCGCGGCTTTTTTTTATGACGGATCCGCGCATAGATGATGCGCGTGAAGCCGCCGCCCTTTTGCCCCAAAACAGCGCAATTATTTATCGGCACTTTGGCGCCCGCGACCGCGCAGCAATCGCGCAGGATTTGCGGCGCATTGCTTTTCACGGCAACCATCTTTTTTTAATCGGCGCAGACCCGCAGCTCGCCATTACGTGCGGCGCGGATGGCGTGCATTTTCCGCAGCGCGATATTGCATCAGCCGCCCTATGGCGTGAGCGCATTCCGGATTGGTTTCTAAGCAGCGCAACGCACGACATGGACTCAATGATCGAAGCAAATGCTGCGCCGCTCAATGCGGTCACCTTATCGCCAGTTTTTAAAACGGATAGCCCCGGATCGAGTAAGCCTTTGGGCGCGAGCGGATTTACAAAATTAGCGGGACTTTCATCCCATCCCGTCATTGCGCTGGGCGGAATAAATCAAAAAAATATGGAGCACTTATCCGGCACCGGCGCGTCGGCCATTGCCGGCATATCCATGTTCAATATTAAGCGTTAAAACTTAATCGCGCCCTCGAGAAAGACGCCTGCGGCGTCTTGCATTTCCTGCGTGACAACAGTTCCGGTTGAAACAGGCACGTCGCGGTCCGTATATTGAACGCCTGTACCAATTGTGTAGCGATCAAATTCATAAGACAGACCGAGCAAAGCGCTGCGTCCCGTCACGCCAGTGAGGTCATCCTCAGCCCAGCC
>CALKXN010000070.1 GCA_938003555.1 uncultured Robiginitomaculum sp.
CAGCATCATTGATCCGTCCGGTCGTGAAACGTTCTTTGCCTATGACATAACCGGAAATTTGATGCGAATTGAAAATCCCGAAGGTGAAGTTTCCGCCTTTAGTTATGACTCGAATAGTAAAATGATCGCGCAGATTGATCCGCGCGGAAATTTAACATCTCATAGTTATGGCGTGGCAGGCGTTTACAACGGAACAGACAGACCCGATGGTACATCAGTCTCACTCGAGATCGCAAAATCTCTAGGCCTTAAAAATTTAGGCTCTGCGGATGCCCCACGCCGCAATGTTGCGCCGGAAGATCGCGTAACAACATATGAAGATGGCCGCGGTAATCGCAAGATACTCGAAGTCAATGGTTTTGGCTCTACTGTCAGGCTTGTTGACGCCCTTGGACGAGAAAAACAATTTATCCGTAATGATGATAATCTCGTTATTGCAGTGATAGAGCCTAGTAACGTGACCGTGGACGGCACATTGCGCACTGAAATGGATTATGATGACAATGGCTATGTCATTGCAAGGCGGGACGCCGTGGGTACAGATAAATTGCGGGAGCAAACATACGAATATGACCCAGAATTTTCTCAACTCATTCGCAGTGTTGATGCCGATGACTTCGAAACGACAATCATTTTGGATGAGCATGGGAATGCCTTAACCGTCACAGACCCGCTCGGCGGACGAACTGTCTCGACTTATAATGACCAAGGCCAGCTCCTGACGCGCAGCGATAAGAATGGCAATGTGATGAGCTATGCTTATGACAGTTTTGGCCGCGTAGAGCGCATGACCGACCCTAATGGGACTGTAACGCGCCTTGTACTTTCGCCTGAAGGCAATGTCTTTGTCCGAGTTGAGGCCGAAGCTACGCCAGATGAGCGCCGTATAACTATGGGATACGACGCCATGAACCGCATGATCATCGAGACCCAGGCTGATGGCGGCTCACGCGGGATGATATATAATAAAAATGGCGATATTGTTTTTGCTGAAGATGCCACTGGAATTGCGGTGTCATATCAATATGACAGTTTAGACCGCCTTGTCTCAATCAATGATCCTGCGCTCGGTTTGACGGTTATGGAATATGACGCAGACGGCAATATGGTGCAAATGACTGACGCGGCGGGCGAAGTGACGCAAGTGACTTATGACGCTGAGAACCGCGTGACGGGTTATATTGACGCCGCCGGACAGCTGCGCAGTTTTGATCTGGACCGCCGCGATAATATCTCTGCCATTACCGACGCGCGGGCTAACACCACGCAAATGGTTTACGATGCGCTGGATCGCCCGATTAGTATTGAAAACCCCAATGCAGAGATTTGGCAATTTGATTATGATGCCCGCGACAATCGCGTATCTATGACCAAGCCGGACCTTGTAAGCGTCACGACGGACTATGACGGTTTATCCCGTATTACAGCTGTAAATGGGACCGCAAACGCAGCTTCCGGGCGCGGCGCAGTTTCGCGTGATTACAGCTACGATCCGCAAAGTAATGTCGTTGCGGCCAATGACAATCTCGATAACATCTCCGGCGCGCAGCTTACCTTTAGCTATGATAATGAGAATCGCCTCGCCACAGCGTCTGTGACGAATATATTTGGCAATGGCGCGCTCAATAATACATTTACATATGGCTATGATATTTTTGATCGGCGTAGCATCATGTCGGACAGCTATGGCGGGGTTACGCGCTATGGCTATGATCCTGTTGACCGCTTAACGCGTGTGACTACGCCGCGCGGCACGGATTTTGTGACCAATTACGATGTTGCCGGCCGCGTTCTGGGCCGCATAGCGCCCAATAGTGCAGAGCATATTCGCAGCTATCAACAATTTACGGGACGCCTCAAGCAACAGCGCCACAGCGTTGGCGGCGCGTCTTTTGGCCAATTTGATTTTGCCTATACAGACCGCGGCAATATTGAGAAGATTGCCGAGAGCGGAGAGTTCACCCGCACCAAGACTTATGCATATGATGAGCTTGAACGCCTAACACAGGTCAGCGTGCCGGACGCGCCGGATTTTGACGAGGATTATACGCTTGATCCCGAGGGTAATCGCGTGGCCTCTCATCTGTCGCAAAGTCACCAAATCGACAGCGCCAATCGCCTGCTGTCCGATGATGATTACAGCTATGTCTACAGCCTCAACGGCAATTTAATCGCCAAACGCGCCCGGCCCGGCTCGGGCAAGGCGGATTGGGATTATGTCTATGACGCGCTAGATTTATTGATTGAGGTTCGCCGCGATGACGTCGTCGTTGAGCGCTATCGTTATGACGCGCTCGGTCGCCGCAGCGTGATAGATAATGCGGCCGGCGGGGCAGGCGGTTTAGTCCGCACCGCCATCGTCAATGACGGCCCGGATCGCAGTCTTGATCTGCGCGAAGATAGCGTTGCTACCGCCGCGCTGCATCGCCGCTATACCCACAGTGATAATGTGGATGAACCGCTGCTGATGGAGGCGTTTAACGATAATGGCGCGCCCGCAGGGGCCTATAGCTACCACGCCGATTATATCGGCACCGTGCGCTACATGACCGACGAGGCGGGGCAGGTGGTCAACGCTTATGAGTATGACAGCTATGGCCGCCCGCTCTTTATCCAAGAAGCCGTCGCGCAGCCCTTTG
Organism: uncultured Robiginitomaculum sp.; assembly: GCA_938003555.1. Taxonomy (GTDB): domain Bacteria; phylum Pseudomonadota; class Alphaproteobacteria; order Caulobacterales; family Maricaulaceae; genus Robiginitomaculum. The sequence goes on from CALKXN010000070.1 coordinate 2,640, forward strand.
CCTATACAGGCCGCGAATATGACGCCCCGACAGGCCTGTATCATTACCGCGCGCG
>CALKXN010000071.1 GCA_938003555.1 uncultured Robiginitomaculum sp.
TTTAACGTGACTCACGAAGACGGCACAATCACGCGCGAAGCGGTCGAAACAACGCCGGGTCGTATGATGATTGCTGAGGTTCTTCCGGATCACAAAGATGTCCCATACAGCCTCGTCAATAAAGTCCTGACCAAAAAGGCCATCGGCAATTTGATCGACGTGGTGTATCGCCATGCGGGTCAAAAAGCGACGGTGATCTTTGCAGATAAGATTATGGGTCTTGGATTTAAACAAGCGGCCCGCGCCGGTATCTCCTTTGGTAAAGATGACATGATCATCCCGAAAGAGAAGAAAATCCTTGTTGCGGAAACAACAGCTTTGACGAATGATTTTGAGCAGCAATATGCTGACGGTCTGATCACCAAAGGTGAGAAGTACAATAAAGTCGTCGATGCGTGGTCTAAATGTACGGACAAAGTGGCGGATGCCATGATGGCCGAGGCCGCCAAGCCGCGCGCCCTTATCAACTCCGTCTTTATGATGGCCGATTCAGGCGCTCGGGGGTCTAAGAACCAAATGAAGCAGCTGGCTGGTATGCGTGGTCTGATGGCCAAGCCGTCAGGTGAGATTATCGAAACGCCGATTACAGCCAACTTTAAAGAAGGCCTATCGGTTCTTGATTACTTTAACTCGACCCATGGAGCCCGTAAGGGTCTGGCCGATACCGCTTTGAAAACCGCGAACTCAGGTTATCTGACGCGTCGTCTTGTTGACGTTGCCCAAGATTGTATCGTGAACGAGCAGGATTGCGGAACCGATAAAGGGATTACGCTAAAGCCTGTTGTTGATGGCGGTGAAGTTCAAGTGTCCCTCGGCGAGCGTTTGCTAGGCCGTTCTGTTGCTGAAGATCTTCGCGATCCGCGCAATGGTGACGTCATGATCCCGAGCAACACATATATTGATGAAATCCTGATGGCTCAGATTGATGAGTCCGGATTGCAAGATGCATATGTGCGTAGCCCGCTGACATGTGAAACACGCAATGGCATTTGCGCGACCTGTTATGGTCGTGATTTGGCGCGCGGCACGAAAGTGAATATGGGCGAAGCTGTCGGCGTTATCGCGGCGCAGTCCATTGGTGAGCCGGGTACGCAGCTTACGATGCGGACCTTCCATATTGGCGGTACAGCCTCTGTGTCAGATAAGTCTGTTGTTGAAAGCTCTAACGAAGGCACCGTCGAATATGTTGACGGCAATGTCGTCGAAGATGAGCGCGGAGTCTTTATCGTCCTGGGTCGTAACATGTCTATTCGCATCGTTGATGGGGACGGCAAAGAGCTTGAGAGTCACAAAGTAGCTTATGGCTACCGCGTTACACCGAAAGACGGGTCCAAGATTAAACGTGGCGACCGCATTGCAGAATGGGATCCTTATGCGACCCCAATTATCACTGAAGTGGCCGGCGAAATTAACTTGCTTGATATTGTCGAAGGCGTTTCTGCCAAAGATGAGACGGACGAAGATACAGGTATCTCCTCGAAAGTTATCGTCGATTGGCGCGGCAATTCTAAGGGTGCAGGTCTGCAGCCTTTGGCCGTCGTTCAAGACAAAAATGGTGAGCCTGTGAAACTTGCGACAGGCAATGTCGCAAATTACATGCTCGCTGTTGGCGCGATCCTGTCGGTCAATTCCGGCGATAAAGTCAAACCGGGTGACGTCATTGCGCGTATCGCCAAAGGCGGCGCGACGCAGCGCGATATTACCGGGGGTCTGCCGCGTGTTGCGGAGCTATTCGAAGCCCGTCGTCCGAAAGATGATGCGGTTATCGCAGACATTGACGGTACGGTTGAATTTACGCGGGACTATAAAAATAAGCGCCGCGTTCGCCTTAACCCTGTCGATGAAAATGTCGAAGCGTCTGAATATCTGATTGCCAAGGGTAAGCATATGGCTGTCCAAGAGGGCGATATGGTGCGCAAAGGCGATTACCTCATTGATGGTAACCCTGCGCCGCATGATATCCTTGAGATCATGGGCATCGAAGCTTTGGCGCAATATTTGGTCGACGAAGTGCAAGGCGTTTACCGCCTGCAGGGCGTTCCGATTAATGATAAACATATCGAAACGATTGTGCGTCAAATGCTACAAAAAGTCGAAGTTGTTGATCCGGGCGAAACATCGCTTCTGCGCGGTGAGCAGCTTGATAAGATCGAGTTCATGGAAACCAATGAAGCGCTCCTTGAGCGTGACAAGGATAAGCGTCCTGCAATTGGCAAGCCTGTTCTATTGGGTATCACCAAGGCGTCCTTGCAGACTCGCAGCTTTATCTCTGCCGCGTCCTTCCAGGAAACAACCCGCGTTCTGACCGAAGCGTCAGTCCAAGGTAAGGAAGACATGCTTGAAGGCCTTAAAGAGAACGTCATTGTTGGCCGCCTCATTCCGGCTGGTACGGGCGCAAATCTGCGCAAGTATCAAAAGCTGGCCAATGAGCGTGACACCAAGCTCATCGACGAGCGCCGCGCCGAAGCACAAGCCGGACTCGAAGAGTTCCCGGCCGAAATTTCGGATGAGGCACCTGCTGTATAAAGCACGTCTCTGCCGCATTCATTCAAGCCTCCGCGCCCTGCGCGGGGGCTTTTTTGTTGAAAAATCTGCATATAACTGCGCTGTAATCAGACCGTGTTCATCTGTGGAATGATATTTGCGAGCTATTATTGCAGTGTTATAAATTCGCACAATCGGGCGCAATGTGAAGTTTAGGAGTGGCCTTATGGTTGGATTTAAAAAGAGTACGGTTCTTGGATTAGCCTCATTGATGGGCGTTGCCGCCATGGCCCCTGTGGCCAGCGCGCAAGATATTAGCCCAACGCTTTTGATTGAAACCGCGCCGTCTGATAGCGCCGATTATCGCCGCATGGTTCATGTAAAATACCTACAAGGCAATCGTATTCAGCGCAGCTTTGTCGCCTATAACCGCACGGAATTTAAGCGCGTTGATCGCCAAATCTCTCAAGAGGTGATTGATAATTGCGCCAATGGCGCCGCAACGTCACTATCTGAAATCCGCCGCTTTGCGCGCGATGAGATGGGCCGCTTCAAGGCAAAACGCTCGCCGGAAACGCGCTATTTCTGTATTAAAAATGTCCGCAATTGGACGGGCCAAAATCGTGATAAATATCTTGATCCGATTTTTGAAACCCTACCTTACAGCGTTCAGGCCTTTTAGCCTGAACTAGGTTCGGATTTCGTCGAATTTTTTAAATTCAAAAGCAATGCACTGCGTGATGAGTTCGCGCCAAACCGGTTCGGCGATCTCGGCGGACAGGCCTAGGCGCGCGGCCTCCATAAGTACTTTGCTGACCACATCTTCGATACGCTCTGCGTCATAAACGGCCTCGCGGCTGCCTTTAATGCGCGCGGCCGCGCTCATATAGGCTTGGCGTTTCACAAGCAGGCTGACCAGCTCGCGGTCAAGCGCGTCAACGCCCTCACGGACCTCTATCATTGTCGTGCAATCTTCCCCCGCAAGCGGGCCGTTTACGGCATTCTGTTGAGCAGCAATATTCATAAGGATGACATAGGGACTAAGCGCCGCTTTCGCAACGCCTTGATATGGGGGCGCGATGTCGCGGGAGGGGATGTTTGAAATACAGAGTCAGGCGTTAGGGAATGTTTCAAACTTGCACGGCTTAGAACGCCGAAATAAGCCGCTGGTATTTTCTTGTTTCAGTTATTTGTTGCGCAACACTGCGTCACGAAGATAAGGTTCCGTATATGATTAGAAATTATATCATTAAGACTGCAAGTCTGTTTTTACTCGTTGGGTTCGCGTGTGGACTTGCCGGGCAAGTTGAACTCATAAAGCCGAGAGTTTCTTTCATGAGCCCCTCGCTCTGGCCTCAATTATTAACCATGCACGTATGGGCGACAGCCATATCGCTTGTTGTAATTTGCTTGAGTACGGTTTCCCTAATTCGTGATAGAAACACTTTAGGGCAATGGGTCATTTGGCTTGGCTTCGCTACCGTTCCACTTCTATTTGGCGTTCTGATAAACTTGATGCTCGCAAGTGTTCAATCTCTTGATAGTTATATAACTGATACTACTTTGGTGACAGCGAACCGACATGCTTATGGAACCGCAGTGTTGCTGGTTGCGCTTGGAGGATTAAGTGCTTTGCAGAGCGTGAAGTTTGAAAGCCTTTCGCTTAAAATTTCCTTTGGGTTTGCTTTATTGATTACCGCATCAGGAGTTGCGCTGGCGTTTTTACAGCTTCAGCTTGGTTCACATGGGGTGCCGAGACAATACATCGACTACCCAATTGAGTTCGCACCATTACAATTCTATTCCAGTGTCGCGGCGATCACTTGCTTCTTTCTTTCTGGATTTTACGTAATCCTGCTATGGCGGCATTCAAATAAAAAGGCAGGAACAATAGAAGAGGTCTTCTGAGACTAATTTAAGTCAGCTTCTTCAGACTTCCTGAGCGGCTTAAAGTCGCCCAAAGAGGGACTCTGGACAACGCTTGCTCGACTATTGACAAGGCCTAGTTTAATTGCCCATTTGTAGAGATGCATGTTTACTTAAAAATTACATTATGCCTCTTTTCATTTTTGACTTTGATCACTCTATCCAGCTGTCAAACTTCAAATAGCCTTAGCTCCGACGAATTATTACAAAAATTCGAAGATGGCCGCGCACTGAGTCTGAAGCTAGCGAAGGAAGAATCCGATACTTATGCAGGCTCCTATCTCGGGGACTATTCTTGCCGTTGCAGGGTCTTTCTATTTACCTCTAACGGTCGCGAAACACTCAACCGGTATACTGGTGATCCAACTTTTTCGGCTAAGCAGGCCGAGTATTCTTTGAAAGAGTTAGTGTTAGCTAAGGAACAAACCAAGCAACAAGTCGCAATGTCTGCGTTGTTGCGTTCAAGTGTTCACATACAATTGGACGAGAGCCTTAACAGCGTATCACTTCTTGTTGGAGCTGATAACTCGGATGTCTCGCGTAAGTTAATGGAGCTTCGCCCATCGCTGCACCCTTCAGTAATGATACTGTATCCTGAAGATGTTGGGATGGTGGAAACCCCTCGCAGCGTC
>CALKXN010000072.1 GCA_938003555.1 uncultured Robiginitomaculum sp.
ATGACCCTCCCGCTGCGGAGGGTTTTTCTTTGGAGACGTGGCGTCCTAAGCGGCCTTCATCGCTTGGGCTTGCATGACTTTATCACGGCCTGATTTCTTGGCGGCATAAAGCGCGTCATCGGCGCGTTTAAATATTTCGCGTAGTTTTTCACCTTGCTCAGCCTGCGCAACCCCGGCGCTAACAGAAACCTTGAGCGCGGAACCATCCACAAATATCGGCGTGCCAGAGATCAAACTGCGAATCCGATCCGCGCCCGCCGCAGCCTCTTCGGCCGTAGCGCCGGGCATGGCGACAATAAATTCTTCGCCGCCATAGCGGCTGACAACATCAATGGCGCGCATATTCGTCACAAGGCGCGCAGCGATTTCCTTAAGAACATCGTCGCCAACATCATGTCCCAAAATATCATTGACCCGTTTAAAGTGGTCGACATCAAAGACAACGAGCGAGAAAATACGCCCATGTTCAACGCCCTCAATCAGAGGCGCCATGGCGCGATCAAAATACCGGCGATTACCTAGCCCCGTCAGCGGGTCCGCCACTACCATATCTAGGCTCTCTGCAAAATCATCTCGCAGGCTATCCGTAAAGAACTTACGTTTGAGCTGCGTATTGACCCGTGCATTTAATTCACCGCCTTGGATCGGGCGCATAACCGTGTCGTTAATGCCCGTATCAAAGGCTCGCACCATAATATCTTCATCAGACATCTCTGTGATCGCCAGGATGGGTAAGTCCCTCGTGCGCGGATCAGAGCGCAGCCGCGCGCATAGGCGCAAACCGGAAAATTCTTCGCTTGTCAGGCTGACGATCATCAAATCGACGCCCCGCGACGCGGCGCCAATCGCTTCTTTGGGATCTGCCTGTGTTGTTACATTATGATGCTCACCCAGAATGGACTCAATTTTTTTGGCGCTATTGGGCTCATCATCTACAATAAGAATATTACCGCGTTTTTTTGCCAAATGGTCAATCAATTCACGCGTCGGAGCGCTATCCGTCGTATGGCTCATCAATTGATCCGTGACCATTTTCAAGCGCAGCAGTGATCTCACGCGCGCCATTAAATTAAAGTCGTCAATCGGCTTGGTAATGAAATCATCCGCCCCGGCCTCTAGCCCGCGAATACGGTTACGCGTCTCTTCAAGCGCCGTCACCATCACAACTGGAATATGCCATGTGCGGGGGTCAGATTTCAACCGTTCACAGGTGTCAAAACCGTTCATACCCGGCATGACAGCGTCAAGCAGAACGAGGTCAACAGGCTCATTTTGCGCAATTTTCAACGCTTGGCTGCCGCTTGTTGCGCGCACAACATCATAATATTCCGCCGCGAGTTTGACCTCAAGCAGGTTCAGATTAGGAATCAGGTCATCAACAATTAGGATACGCGTGCTCATCGCCCGCCGCCCCTATCGGACAAATTGACGAATAGTTTGTAAAAAGCCCGTCACGCTTATCGGCTTGCTAATATAGCCTTGGCAACCGCCATCGCGAATACGCTTCTCATCGCCCTTCATGGCAAAAGCCGTCACAGCAATAACCGGAATATCTTTGGTGGCTTTGTCGTCTTTGATCCATTTAGTGACTTCAAGACCGGAGACGCCCGGCAATTGAATATCCATCAAAATCAAATCCGGTTTGTATTTTTTGGCGAGTTCAATAGCCTTAAGCCCTTCGCGGGTCTGGCATGTTTCATAGCCATGCGCATGAAGCAAATCATTAAAGAGCTTTAAATTCAGCTCATTGTCTTCGACGATCAATACTTTTTTGGGCATAACCTGCAACATTATCACCTATCCACTTTTGTCTCGGCATTTCTTTGAATGCCTGTCTTGTTGAGAAGCGTGTAACCGAATATCCTTAATCAAGGGTGTTCTTCGTCGTAACACTTCGTTTACAGAACATAACACGAACAGTATAATAGAGTCTAAACGCGGATAAAGGAATTGTTGTGGCAGAGAGCATCTTACCCATTGGGGGATATTGCCGCGATTGCGAAGCGCCGCTCACCGCGCGAGGCCCCTGCCCATCTTGTGGGTCACAGCGCCAAATCCGTCACCCTGAAGTTACGCAGCTCTCCATTGCCCATGTGGATTGCGACGCCTTTTTTTGCTCGGTCGAAAAACGTGACAATCCCGATCTTGCTGATCATCCTGTTATAGTGGGCGGGGGCAAGCGCGGCGTCGTCGCGGCGGCCTGTTACAATGCCCGCGTTTATGGCGTGCGTAGCGCCATGCCGATGTTCAAAGCCTTAAAGCTCTGCCCCAACGCCGTGGTCATTCGCGGCAATCACGGCAAATACTCCCGTGAAGGGCGACGCATCAAAGCGATGATGCAGGACTTAACGCCGCTTGTGCAGCCGCTCTCAATTGACGAAGCTTTTTTGGATTTATCCGGGACGCAGCGCCTGCACGGCGCGCCGCCCGCTGTGATGCTCATGCGCCTGCAGAAACGCGTTTTAGACGAAGTCGGCGTCACCGTAAGTGTGGGCCTGTCCTATAATAAATTTCTCGCGAAAACGGCCAGTGATCTGGATAAGCCGCATGGCTTTGCCATGCTGGGCAAAGCGGACGCTGTTAAATTCCTGTCTGATAAACCCGTCGATTTTATCTTTGGGGTGGGGCCAAGCTTTGCGCGCACATTAAATAAATCCGGCCTTTTCACCATCGCCGATATTGCCCGTATGGGCGATAAAGCCATGGCGACGAAATTTGGCGAAGGCGGCCTGCGCCTGTCACGACTGTCGCGCGCCGAAGATCACCGCCCCGTCAATGTCGATAGCACGCGCAAAAGCTGTAGCGCGGAGACGACATTTAATACGGATATTTCAGACGTAGATCAGCTCCTGGATAAGCTTTGGTATGTCGCGCAAAAAACAGCCGATCACGCCAAGGCACTGGATATTGCGGGCAAGACCGTAACGCTAAAGCTAAAATCCAAAGATTTTAAATCCATTACGCGGCGCAGAACCTTGTCCTCGCCCACACAGCTGGCCGATGTGATCTTTAAGACCTGCGAGCCGCTTTTGCTTAAAGAAGCCACAGGCGGCGCTTACCGCCTGATTGGTGCGGGACTATCTGGCCTCACCGCGCCAGAGGGCGACGCTATGGACTGGCTTGACCCGGCGGCGGCAAAGCGGGCACAAGCAGAGCGCGCCAGCGATAAAGCCCGCGAGAAATTTGGCAAAGGAGCCGTGATGAAAGGCCGTGAATTAAAACTGCGTAGCAGAGGCATGAAAAGCGCGTCGCCAACAGATAAAGACGCGCCCGCAAAATCCAAACCCGCCTTGCGCTCTCGCGGCATGAAAGGGCTATCCATAGACCCTGAGCAGCGACGCAGTAATGGCATGAAACGTCATGAAAACGTCAGCACACCAAAGACGCCGAAATAAGCCAATATTGCGCGCTCACTTTCGTCGGCCGTCTCTCCTTAGGGACAGGCTGGCACTGTATTGATTGAACGCGTAGAGTGTCGAAATGACCACATTCCCTATTTACCAAGCCGACGCCTTCACGAACACGCTCTTTAGAGGCAACCCCGCAGCTGTCGTGCCATGCAAGGCCTTCCCGCCAGCAAAAATCATGCAAGCCATCGCGATGGAGAATAATCTGTCCGAAACAGCCTTCGTCGTGCAGCGCGGCGAGAGCTGGGACATTCGCTGGTTTACGCCAATGGTTGAGATTGAATTTTGCGGCCACGCCACAGTAGCCAGCGCGCATATTTTACGCACAGAACTGGGGGCGAAATTTCCGCTTCATCTAAACGCGCCGATTGGGGCGCTGATCGTAACGCATGATGAAAGTGGCTATCATCTCGACGCGCCAGCCTATAGGCCGCGCAAAATTGAAATTACTGAGGCCATTCAATCCGCCTTTCCCATTGAGGTTGAAGCCGCCTTCGCCGCGCGTGACAATATCTATATCGTTACGCCAAACGCGCAAACCGTCCGTGAGTTTAATCCCAATTTTCGCAAGATTGCGGCGCTGGGCGATCATGGTGTTGGCCTAACTGCGCCTGGCGGGCATGACGGTTATGATTTCACATCCCGCATGTTCTTCCCAGCCATTGATTTGGACGAAGACCCCGTGACAGGCAGCGCCCATTGCGCGCTTGGGCCATATTGGAGCGGGCGCTTGGGCAAAACACAACTCACCGCGCATCAAGCCTCAATGCGCGGCGGGCATTTGATTTTAAATGTCAGCGATGCGCGCGTGGTGCTAACTGGGCAGGCGGTCACCTATCTGCGCGGTGAGATTACCGTCCCGAATTAAGCCGCATATTTGCTCGGTCGCCCGCTTTCTATCCACGCCACCATCGCCGCGATAAAGCCATATGTGAAAAGCATCATCACGCCCAAAGTTACGCCCTGCGGCCCTGCGGTGATGTCGAATATTTTATCCTGAACCTGCAGTCCCGGCACTACTATAAATATATATTGCACGGCCCCCATCAGCGCAAATAGCGCCCAAGGCAAAATGGAGTAAAACGCCGATTGCACCCCGCACATCCGGCGCGTAATGCCCCATGAACATGATATCCCGCCTCTATTTTTGGAAAGCATATATGACCTCAGACCGTTCTTCGAGTCCCATATTTTCTATCCTGAGGAGCTGCTGTTAAGCAGCGTCTCGAAAGGCGATAAATATGCCTCAGGAGGAAGGGTAATATCAGGCTAGTTTTCGCTGCGCCGCTCAATCATATCGCCGCGAGCAAAGGCCGTGAAATAGGTCAGCGTTTCTTCGTCGCTGCGGCTATCGGCATTACGCCATGTCGGCGCAGTATCGCGGTTCAGCAATACCCCATCAGCGGTCAAGACGAGCACAGTCGGCGTGCCGACGATACTTTCAATCCCGTAGCGCTGCGCGATGTCGATATTGCGATCTCTCATGCCGACATCGACATAAACAAGTTCATAATTCAAATCGATCAAGCTTTGAAATTGCGGCTTTTCAAATTTTGCGGCTAGGCCTCGGCTATCGTGGCACCAATTTGCGCCCATCACGAGCAGCACGCGATTGCCGCGCAATTTGGCCCGCTCAAAAGCATCATCAACATCTTGGGCCGCGTCACGTTCGGCGTGATAGGGGCGCGGCTCATTATGACCGCCTTCGCCTGCAAATGCAGAGCTTGCAGCGACCAAGCCGAGTAAAACAAAAGCTAAAACACGTAACATAGAGCCTCCTGAATATCACTGCAGTCTAACAGTTTTAGCCTTGCGCAAAAGGGGGCAAGCGCGTCACAATACAGTTATGATTATTTGGCCCTTCAGACGTTTATTTCGCCGCGCCGCGCAACGCGCAGTACATGCTCCCGCCCCTGCGCCCATTCAAAAGGCGCGGGTGCCCCAGTCCAGTCCTAAGCCAAATCCGTGGGACAGGCCTGCGCAAGATAAGCAAAAATCAGGCTCCATCGTGCGGCGGCATTTTTACAATGAACGCGGCTTTCAAACCTATGCGAGTTTCTTTGCCCATTGGGGCGGCTGGATCACAGCAGGCCACTGCCTGACTGAGGCCGCCCATAAAGTTCCGCCCTTTACAAATGGCGAAGTCATTCAGCGGCCCGGCGGCCATGACGCAGCCCTGATCGGATGCACATTACCAAATGCTTGCCCTGCCCCGCCGCGAGAGCGCCAAAAAATTATTATCGTCGGCTACCCCGCAGGCTCAGATATTCCGGCGCGCCGCGAAGGCTTTGTCTATATTCAGCGCCCCGGCATGGACGGGCAATGGATTGCCCATATCGAAACCCCGGATGAACCTGTTGTCACAGGCATGAGCGGCGGCGCGGTTATGGACGCCGCTACAGGAACGCCTATCGGTATCAT
>CALKXN010000073.1 GCA_938003555.1 uncultured Robiginitomaculum sp.
ACTCGTATCTTTGGCCCAGTGCCGCGTGAACTTCGCGCGAAATCTTCGCCAAAGAAGAACCTGATGAAAATCGTCTCGCTAGCTCCTGAGGTACTATAGTCATGGCTGCTAAGATTAAAAAAGGTGACCACGTCATTGTGATCACCGGTAAAGACAAGGGTAAAAAGGGCGAAGTTACGCGCGTTATCCCGTCTGCCGATAAAATTATTGTTTCTGGTGTGAACCTTGTGACGCGGCATGTTAAGCCGACGCAAGCCGACCCGGATGGCGGCATTCGTCGCTTCGAAGGTGCGATCCACGTTTCAAACGTTGCCGCCATCGACCCTAAAGATAGTAAGCCTACCCGTGTCGGTTTCACGACGCTCAAGGATGGCAAAAAGGTCCGCGTGGCCAAGAAGTCAGGAGAAGTCCTAGATGTCTAAGCCTTATGAGCCCCGCTTAGCGGCTAAATATCGCGATTCAATTCGCAAGGTTATGCAAGAAAAGTTTGAGTATTCAAACGACATGCAGATCCCTGCTATCTCTAAAGTCGTCCTGAATATGGGCGTCGGTGAGGCTGTTGGCGATAGCAAGAAAATCAAGTCCGCTGTTGCGGATATGGAATCAATTGCCGGTCAGAAACCTGTCCCGACAGTTGCAAAGAAATCTATTGCGGGCTTTAAGCTTCGCGAAGGCATGACGATTGGCTGTAAGGTAACACTTCGCGGCGACCGCATGTATGAATTCTTGGACCGTTTGGTCAATGTTGCGCTTCCGCGCGTACGTGACTTTCGCGGCCTGAATGGGAAGAGCTTTGATGGCAATGGTAATTATGCCATGGGTATCAAGGATCAGACTATTTTCCCGGAAATTGATTACGATCAGATCGACTCGATCTGGGGTATGGATGTTGTGGTTGCGACCACGGCAAAAACTGATGACGAAGCAAAGGCACTGTTGGCCGAGTTTGACTTCCCGTTCCGCAAGTAACGGGATCAAATTAACGCAACAGGTCGAGCGGGCTGCGCAATAATGCAACGCCTCGCAACTGGAGAATAAAATGGCAAAAGTCAGTGCAGTTGAGCGCAATAAAAAGCGCCAACGTTTAGTTAAGAAATACGCAGCCAAGCGTGCAGAGCTTAAGGCGATTGCGCGTAATGTTGAGCTGCCGGTCGAGGAACGCTTCGCGGCCCAGCTTAAGCTGGCCGAGCTTCCGCGTAACAGCGCACCTATTCGCGTTCGCAATCGCTGCGAAGTGACGGGTCGCCCGCGTGGATACTACCGTAAAGTAAAAATGTCCCGGATCGCTCTTCGTGAGTATGGCTCTTTTGGCCTGATCCCGGGTCTTGTGAAATCTAGCTGGTAGGAGGGTTATATGTCATTTTCAGATCCCCTAGGTGATATGCTGACACGCATCAGAAACTCTCTGTTGCGCGGCAAGTCCAAATGTCTAACGCCGGCCTCAAAGCTGCGTGGACGCGTTCTCGACGTTCTCGCCGATGAAGGTTATATTCGCGGCTATAGCGAGATTGAAAAAGACGGTTTTGCCGCTTTTGAAATCGATCTTAAATATTTCGAAGGCACTCCGGTTATTCGCGAAATTACGCGCGTGTCCAAACCGGGCCGCCGTGTTTATTCATCTGTTAAAAGTCTTCCCCAGATCCGCAATGGTCTTGGCATCGCGATCCTCTCTACGCCATCTGGCGTAATGAGCGACCACGCGGCGCGCGAGAACAATGTCGGCGGCGAAGTTCTTTGCAAAGTATCTTAGGGAGGTTTTATGTCACGTATTGGTAAAAAAGCCGTCCAAATTCCTGCAGGCGTTACGCTGACCCAAGACGGTCAAAAGGTAACGGTCAAAGGATCTAAAGGCGAATTAAGTTTCACGCTTCCATCTGCTGTTACCGGCAAGTTTGAGGGCGAAGAGTTTACAGTTACGCCTGTTGTCGAAGATAATACAGGCCGCTCTATGTGGGGTATGGCCCGCACTATGGTTGCGAATATGGTCGAAGGCGTCACAAACGGCTTCACGAAAGAGCTTGAACTTCAAGGCGTCGGTTACCGCGCGCAAATGAAGGGCAATACGCTTAATATGCAGCTCGGTTACTCGCACGATATTGATTTTGAAACACCTGAAGGTATCAAGATTGAAGCCCCTAAGGCGACATCTGTTATCGTATCCGGTATTGATAAGCAGGCCGTAGGCCAAACAGCGGCGAAAATTCGCCAGTTCCGTAAGCCTGAGCCTTATAAAGGCAAGGGTGTGCGTTATGTCGGCGAATATGTCCGCCGCAAAGAAGGTAAGAAGAAGTAGACCGATGACCATTGCTAGCACAAAACGCCGCGCACAACGTGTCCGCCGCCGCCTTAAAAAACACGCAAACGGTCGTCCGCGCCTGTCTGTTCACCGTAGCCACAAAAACATTTCCGCTCAGATCATTGATGATGTGAACGGCGTGACTTTGGCCTCTGCCTCAACGCTTGAAGGTAAAGACAAAGGGTCTGATAAAGACGCTGCTGCGCGCATTGGTAAATTGATTGCTGAGCGCGCCCTGAAAGCCAAGGTCGAAGACGTTGTCTTTGATCGCGGCGGTTATCTTTTCCATGGCCGAGTGAAAGCTCTGGCAGACGCGGCTCGTGAAGCCGGTCTTAAGTTCTAGGAGTTCCAGTTATGGCAAGAGAAGACAATAGAGGCCGCGGTCGCAAACGCGAAGAAGAAGCGCCAGAATTTATTGACCGCTTGGTTCACATCAACCGTGTCGCGAAAACCGTTAAAGGTGGTCGCCGTATGGGTTTTGCTGCGCTCGTCGTCGTCGGCGATGAAAAAGGCCGTGTCGGCTTCGGTAAGGGTAAAGCCCGCGAAGTTCCTGAAGCGATCCGCAAGGCAACTGAAGAAGCCAAGAAAACAATGATTCGCGTACCCCTACGCGAAGGCCGCACATTGCACCACGATGTGCGCGGTCGTCACGGCGCAGGTAAAGTTATCATGCGCGCTGCCCCTCCAGGGACAGGCGTGATTTCCGGCGGTCCTATGCGCGCTGTTATGGAATGCCTCGGTGTTCAAGACGTTGTTGCAAAATCACTTGGAACATCGAACCCGTACAACATGATCCGCGCGACCTTTGATGGTCTTAAGCGCATGGAGAGCCCTCGCACGATTGCTGCTAAACGCGGTAAAAAAGTGGGTGAGCTTGTCACACGCCGCGCCGATGGAGCCTCTGCTCCTGAAGCGCTCGAAGCCTAGAGAGAATTATCATGGCCGCGAAGAAAACATTAAAAGTCAAGCAGACTGGATCTCCGATCCGCCGTCCTGCTGATCAATTGGCAACACTTAAGGGCCTTGGCCTTAATAAAGTGGGCCGCGTGCGTGAGCTTGAAGATACACCGTCAGTGCGCGGTATGATCAATAAGGTTGCTCATATGGTTGAGATTGTTAGCGAATAACAATCCGCCCCTTTTATTTATTTTGCGCCGCCCCATATGTTGGTGACGCGGCGCTACGGAGATAAAAATGCGTTTGAATGAATTAGCCGATAATCCCGGCGCCACAAAGAAGCCCCTCCGCGTCGGTCGCGGTGTTGGTTCTGGCAAAGGTAAGACAGCC
>CALKXN010000074.1 GCA_938003555.1 uncultured Robiginitomaculum sp.
AATTTTCGTTTTATCTTTGCCAAGCGCGTCTAGTGCCGCGCCCATTTGCTGCAAACCCATCGGGCACACATCCGGGCAATAGGTGAAACCGAAAAACACCAGATGCGGCATGCCGATAAAGTCTTTCTCCGTGACCGTAACGCCCTCTTGATTGACCAAGGTGAATGGCCCGCCAACATTGGCTTGTCCTGTTGTCGTCACGGGGCCGCTTTGCGCGACAGGTTTTGGCTCAGCCTTGCACGCCCCTAATAAGAGACCGCTCAGTGCTAATGTGACTATCAAAGCGTTTTTCATAATAAATCCATATGCGGCGAATTGCGACTTTGCGCAGCCCTTAGCCCGTGGCAAGCTGTGCGTCTATGAGACCGGATATCGCAGAAGACCTTCCAGAGCTATCACAGCGGCGAGGCCTTGCCCGTATCACGCTGGGGCGTTTACGGCGCAGCACGCTGGTGAATTTGCGTTGGGGCGCAGTCGCCGGCCAAGCGCTGGCGGTATTGATTGTGGTTTTGGGTCTTAATTTCTCAATGCCTGTTATCCCTGCCGCGTTAATTATCGCGGCTAGCGCTTTGGTCAATCTAGCGGTTGCCATTCTCTTTCCGCTGGATCGCCGCGTTTCGGACGGTGAGGCTCTGGCGCAGCTGGGATTTGATGTTGTGCAACTGGCCGCGTTGCTCTGGCTGACGGGCGGGATAACGAACCCCTTTGTGCTTTTGTTTATCGCCCCTGTTGTGACCAGCGCCGCGACATTGCGCTTGACTGTGGTGGCCTCGCTCATGAGCTTAACGGCGCTCTTGTCCCTCTTCTTGATGGAATATAGCCAGCCTTTGCCGTGGTTTTCCGGCGAAGAATTTGCGCTGCCCAATATGTATAAATATGGGTTGTGGATCGCCTTGATGATCGGCATGGGGTTTACCTCGCTTTATGCGTGGCGGGCCTCATCGGAGTCGCAGCGTATGAGTAATGCCTTGGCCGCCACAGAGGCCGTTCTGGCGCATGAGCAAAAACTCTCCGCGCTGGGTGGCCTCGCGGCGGCGGCGGCGCATGAGCTTGGGACGCCGCTGGCGACCATCCAAGTGACGGCCAAAGAAATGGCTAATGAATTACCGGAAGATAGCTTGCTCGGCGAAGATGCACGGCTCGTCGTTCAGCAGGCCAAACGCTGCCGCGATATCCTCCAACAACTTGCGCGGCGCGGCGACGAAGGCGACGCCATTCATGACGTTGTTACGCTGGATGGGTTGATCGCTGAGGTCATAGAGCCCTTTATTGGATTTGACGCCCATATTGATGTGCAGCTTATGGAGTCTGATGAAACGATATCTTTGCGCCGCTCACCGGAAATTATTTATGGCCTGACAAATCTTGTTGAAAATGCTGTCGATTTTGCGCGTAGCACTGTCACCATTCGCGGGCGATGGGATAATGAATTTGTCCATATAGACGTGCTGGATGATGGCAAAGGCTTCGAGCCCGATGTTCGCTCGCGTTTGGGGGAGCCTTATGTGACGTCACGCGGCGAAAACCACAACGCTCAAGGCGGCCTGGGCCTGGGCTTCTTTATCGCGAAGACTCTGATAGAGCGCACGGGCGGTACGGTGAATTTTGGTAATCGCCGCCGTAATCCCGGCGCCTATGTCCGCCTGCGGTGGCCGCGCGCCAGTTTCGAAGCGACGCGAATGCTGTAGAGTCCATGCAAATATGCAAGGCAGTTTTGCCTGACTTTGCAATCGAAAGCCGCTATATAGACGTAGTCATTATATAAAACATGACTTCACATGTAGAGTAGCGCCAACAGGCGCGTCATACAGGAGACGACAATGTCTACACAATACGACCTTCCCCCCGATGCCACGATGATGATTCTGGACGATGATGGCCCGTTTCGCACGCGTATGGGCCGCGCCTTAGAACAGCGCGGATTTACCGTCAGCACGATAGAAACCGTGCTTGAGGCCAAAGCCATGGCGCGCGCCAACCCGCCTGCCTTTGCGGTTTTGGATATGCGCCTCGAAGACGGAAACGGCCTTGATGTTGTTCAAGAGCTTCACCGCGCCCGTCCCGATTGTAAAATCGTGATGCTGACGGGTTATGGCAATCTGGCCACTGCCGTTGCCGCGATTAAAGCCGGAGCTGTTGATTATCTAGCCAAGCCAGCCGACGCCGATGATGTCTGTAAAGCGCTGCTCGCGCAGCCGGGCGATAGCCCCGCCCCGCCGGAAAATCCGATGAGTGCGGATCGCGTACGCTGGGAACATATTCAGCGCGTTTATGAACTTTGCGGGAAAAATGTATCCGAGACGGCGCGGCGATTGAATATGCACCGCAGGACATTACAGCGTATATTGGCAAAGCGCGCCCCGCGTTAATATTACCCTCGCCCTGTAACGCCTCGTCCTTCACGTCTCGGGCCGCGTCGGCCTTCGAAGGAGGGGGCGGGACTTTAAGCCAATATCTCTTCAACCCAAGCCGGAACAATGCTTCCGGCTTTTCCTAATCGCGTTTCATCAAAATGATAGCTGCCTTGTGAAGGCTCAAGGTTCAGCTCTAGCGTTTTCGCCCCGTAATGACTGGCGATTTGAACAAATCCTGCGGCGGGGTAAACCGCCCCGCTTGTGCCGATTGAGACGAACAGATCACATGTTTTGATCGCGCGTTCTATCGCGTCCATATGGTAGGGAATTTCGCCAAACCACACAATGTCGGGCCGCGTCGTTCCAATAGTTTTGCAAGCCGGGCAGGTGGTCTCGACGGATATATCGTCATCACAATCCATATGATGATCACAAGCCGTACAGAAAACGCGCTTTAATTCACCGTGCATGTGCACAACATTTTGCGCGCCGCCGCGCGCGTGCAAATCATCGACATTTTGAGTCACAATCATAACGTCGCCGCCGCGCGCAATCATCTCGCTTTGCAATGTCGCTAATGCGATATGAGCCGCATTGGGTTTTACGTCTTTTAGGGCCGCGCGGCGTAGATTATAGAACCGCTGTACTAAGGCCGGATCAGCCGCGTAACCTTCGGGGGTCGCGACTTGTTCCACGGGATGATCTTCCCAGAGCCCGCCCGCATCGCGAAAGGTTTTAATCCCGCTCTCCGCGCTAATCCCCGCGCCTGTTAAAATGATGATGTTCTTTGTTGTCATAATATGACTATACTGATTTCTAGCACTTTCAGAAGGTCGTAGCGTTAAATGAAATATATTGAGGCTTTTTTTAATCTTATTTTTGGCACAATTTCAGTCCTTATCGGCGCTGTGATTGGTTTAGTTGTGGCCATATTGCTTCTAAGTCACTTTAGGGATGGTATAGATATTTCGCCAGAAGAATTTGAGGGTGTTGCCCTAATAGCTGGTATTTTGATTGGGGCCGTTTTGGGATATGTTTTTCGTCGCTTTACGGTCTGGATGATAGATGCATTTTCAGGCGGGAGCATTGGTGATTAAATGACAGCTATTCTCTTCGTGTGCCTTGGTAATATCTGCCGCAGCCCGACCGCCGAAGCGGTCTTTCGCGCCCGCGCGGCAGGTGCAGGTTTGGACATTGAAATCGACAGCGCCGGCACGGGGGCGTGGCACACCGGACAGTCCCCCGACAGCCGCGCCATGGAAGCAGGGCAGATGCGCGGCTATGATTTTACAAGCCAAAGCGCCCGCGCCGTGGAAAGCCTCGATTTTGCGCGCTTCACCCATATCTTTGCTATGGACGCCGAAAACCTCGCCCATCTAGAATCGATGAAGCCCAAAGGATATTCTGGACATCTTGGTCTGTTTACTGATTTCGGGAGGGCGCAGGATAAAGGCCAAGACGTTCCCGATCCTTATTATGGCGGCCCGCATGGTTTCGAAATCGTCCTCGATATGATCGAGCGCGCCAGCGACGGATTGATTGCCGCGCTTAAGGCTTAATCGCCGAAATTTTCAGTTTTGTGCCAAAATCTGCAGGTTCTAAAAAAGTAATTTTTAAACTGCGCGTCTTTATTACCAAACTCTTTCTTCCCGATACTGCGCTCCTTGAATATGGGGCTTGAGTGTTCTTCAAACTCGCAAATTGGGCCTGGTGTGGCGATGCATTCAAATTCTTTAGGCCTAGAGTTTTCTTCGCACTCAGTTAAAATTGATGAACCGAGGCTTGAAGTGTCTCCACATTTTTCTGAGAATGCATCTCTGGTTGCGCATGTGCATTGCAACGAGTAATTAAACGGTCTGGCGCACCCAATGCGCATAAAATCATATGCTGAAATACGTTCAGCTTTGCGAACGGTGTCATGGGCGACACTTAGTGAGTCATCTTTTATTTTTTTTGTTGTCAAAAAGTCATCTAATGATGTTCGATTTTGATAACGCTTAAATTTTCGATGATAGCGGCGTTGGGCATCATGTAATATGTAAAATGCGGCCCTAACCTCCGCGTCCTGCGCAGGATCATAAACCTCTCTCGCCCCCCAAGGCGTCTCAATCGTTTTCGTAGGTTTTCCGACTGCCGAAAAATCCTCGGCAGCGGGGAGGGTGACGGTTTTGATGGGTTTGGTGTTTGCGCCCTGTGATCTTTGCGTAGGCGCGGCGCAGGATATGGCGAGGGCGGAAACTCCTGCTAGCGCGAGGTACATAAATATGGTTTTAAATGTCACAACACATCCTTGCCGCGTTCCACTGTGAAAAGGTGGGGCGCCGTTAGAAACAGTCCGCCGCAAATTAAAACCCCGGAACCTGTTCCAAACCCTCCATTGGGAATAAACACGTCCAAATCTGCGACAGTATTAGCCGAAAAAATTGTTGAGTTTGTGACGCGTGGTACAGGCATGATTTATCTCCAAGGTTAAATAATTATTTATCTCGCCATTCACGGCACTCAAACACCAAACGATTCTCTATACGCTGAGTTATAGGAAGCGTTTCTTGCCATGAATTTATACGGTTATGGTGGGCATCATTAATATTACAAGACATGCGGCCGACGAGATGTCTGGGCGTGGATTGAGTATTTTCCTTTTCACATTCTGATTGCTGGCTACTCCCGAATTTATGCTCAGTTCCGCAGTCTGATGAATAATTTAAACCACTTATCACACACAATGGATCGATATATTCTTGACATCCCAGCCTCAGGATATCGTGGAAATGTATGTTTGTGATGCGTGTGTGTAAGTTAACAGCATCGCGGTAATCTTTACGGTAGAAGTAATTGGGGTCTGTCTTTTCATATTTGATACGAATGGCTTCTATTCTCTTAATGGCGTCAATCAGCATCGGGTTTTTGGTTTGGTCAGGTATATACCGAATCCCATTTGGCGTATTTATACCTATTTTCGGAAGGTCAGACGTATCAATTTCCGGATATTTTCCATTATCGAAGAACGGCATAATTTCTATGGGAGACGGAGGTGTAATATCAGGAGACGAACTCATTTGATTTTTAGGAATTG
>CALKXN010000075.1 GCA_938003555.1 uncultured Robiginitomaculum sp.
AAATGCCCGCCAAAGCCGCGCTGATAGGCCAGTCCCGCAATGCGGATAACCATGGGATTGGTAAACTGTCCCTTGGAGAAGAACGATAATGTGCTGGCCTCACCCCGAATTTGATCGAGCGCATTATGCAAATAGGCAAGGAATTGAATTTCAGCAATGGGAAGGAAATTATTATGCCCCACGCCAATCGCTGTGCCCAGGATCGTTTGTTCATCCAGAAGCGTATTAAAGACGCGGCGCGGACCAAAGCGTTTTTGCAGGCCTTTGGTCAGACCATAGACCCCGCCTTTTTTGCCCACATCTTCGCCAAAGATAAGCGCGTTGGGATGTCTCTCCATAACATCCATAAGCGCCTGATTTAGCGACGCGGCCAAAGTCAAATGACCGGCTTTCGCTTTTGGTAATTTCACATCAGGCGCAGGCGCATGATGTGAGGTTTTCGGCGGGATAATCGGCGCGGCAATAGCGTCAAAGCCCGATAATTTGGGTGCATTAAAAGCGCGGCTGGCAACCCGCTCAACACGCATGCGCATGGCTTCATATTTTTCGGCAATATCATCGCCGGACAACCCGCAAGACGCCGTGACATGCCCGGCCATAGCGAGCAAAGGGTCTGTCGCTTCAAGCGACTCAATGTGCGGCAAGTTACGATAAGCCGTTTCAATATCCGCGCCCGCATGCCCCATAAGGCGCACGGTGGAGACATGCAAAAACATAGGACGGCGGCTTTGGCGGCACTGTTTTATGGCGCTGTCAATTGTTTCAAATACCCTAATCGGATCGCGGCCATCGGCGTGAACATAGTCAAGGCCCGGCCGATTTTTATAACTATTGGCGATCCAACCCTTCGGCGTATCCACGCTAATCCCGACGCCATTATCTTCGCAGATAAAGAGGATTGGCATGGGGCTACCTTGATAGGCTGCCCACGCCGCAGCGTTAATCGCGCCTTGGGCGGTGGAATGGTTTGCGCTGGCATCACCAAAGCTGCACAGCACGACGCTGTCCTGTGGAACGACGCCGTCATGGCCGAGCGGCTTTGCTATGCCGATCGCATGGGCCATGCCCATCGCTTTGGGCAGGTGGCTAGCAATTGTGCTGGTTTGGGGTGGGACGAATATATCCAGCCCCCCGAGGACTTTGTGACGTCCGCCGGAAACCGGGTCATCACTGCTCGCCACAAAGGAGAGCAGCATATCATAAAGCGTCGATGCCCCCGCCACATGGCGGCGGCGCTGGATACAAAAGTTGGCGTCGCGGTAATGTAAAAACGCCATATCATTGGGGCGCGCGGCGGCGGCAACCGTGGCCATCACTTCGTGACCGCTACTGCCGATGGAGTAAAATGTTTTGCCTTTGCTGCGCCGCGCGAGCAAATCCAGATGACGGTTCATCAACATGGTTTCAAATAAATCCATGATCTGATGCGACGGTAAATTTACCGCAGCGATCTGCGGCACGTCACCGGATTTTACGCGTTTTGAAAACGCGGCATCAACAGCATCGGCTCGGTTAAACACGGGCAAGCGCCTCCGATATTTTGACAGGTTCGGATTTTTTAGGCCGGCGCCAACTGCGCACTTTCTCGCCCGGCGCTAAGTTCAGTTCACGGTAAGCGCGCTCGGGTAAATAGAGATAGCGCCTTTGACGGCGGGCAGGCGTAATCGCAACGCGAAAGTGTTTTAAGTCGCCTGCCGCGACAAGGCGCAATGGCGCGGTGTTATCCACCTCGCCAATTTGTGCTTCATTTTCGCGGCTTTCGGAAATCGTTGTAATCTTGCTGCGCCAGGCCGCAACAATTGGGCCGCCGTCAAAAAGATCAACAGTGTGGCTATCGCGAAAGCCCTCATCGTGCAGCAGTTTTAATGCGCCGCCGCCGGATGGATGAGCTTGCCCCATAACGCGGGCCGCTTCAGCCGACAAGCTATCGACCCGCACAGGTTTTTCCGGAGAGACCAGAGCCAAAGCGCGCTCTTCGAGGGATGCAAATTGCGCGTCCGCCTCAAGGAAACTGCAGCCAAATTTAGCGGCAAATACCGCGTCATAAAATGGCGCTTTGCCATTATGACTGACGCCGCGAAGCTCTGCCACGATAGTGCGTGAAAATGCGCTTGGCTGCGCGGCGATCATTAAATATCGCGCTTTCGCCAGATAACGTCCAAGCCCGCCCGCGCGGTGCTCTTTTTTCAAATAAAGTGAGCCCACTTCGGTTGCGCCCGCGAAACGGTCAGACGCCGATAGAAATTGCGCGTCGGCGGAGAGGTCAAAATTGATAAAGGGCGGCTCGCCCGATGCACCAATATTGGTTTTCACCGCCGCGCAGCCGATCAACTCTCCGCTCGCAACATGATGCAATCCGAGAAGATATTTACGCGTAATGTCAGGATGAGCTGGTTTATCCGCAGTGGCAAAACTCTGCTCTGCGGTCTTGATATATTTTGCTAAAAACGTGCGGTCCGGCTGAAGGCTAGACAGGCCGCCTTCTGCCGAACAGGCAAGGTCGTAAAGTCCGTCCAAATCTGCGCCCGTTATGGGGCGCAGAATATAGAGCGGAAGATCAAACATTAGCCAGCTTTAACGCCGTCGCGCTTCATCTGCGCGAAGACATCATCAAGTTTGGAGAGCGCAGTTTTGCACTCTTCGTGAGTGACGTTAAGTGCGGGCGCCATACGCACAACATTATCCCCTGCCGTTCCGATCAGGAAGTGATGATCGTCGCGCGCGATTGTGCGCACAATCATGTTCGGAACTTTAAGCTTAAAGCCGATCAAAAGGCCTTTGCCGCGAACGCCTTCGATATATTCAGGATATTTCTGGTTGGCCATATTCAAAAGTCCGGCCTCGAACTCAGCCGCAACCTCATTGAGGTTGGCCATAAATTTGTCATCACCAATATAGTCAAAAACTTTCGCGCCGACCGCCATGGCGAGGGCATTGCCGCCATATGTCGAACCATGCGTACCGGGCACCATGACGCTGCCGACTTCTTCGGTCGCCATCGTAAAGCCCATCGGGAAGCCGCCGCCAACGCCTTTGGCGCAGGCCATCAAATCTGGCTGCGCGTTTTCATACCATTGATGAGCAAATAATTTACCGGTGCGTCCCGCGCCGCATTGCACTTCATCATAGATAAGTAATGCGCCGTGCTCGTCACATAATTTACGCAGGCCTTGCAGGCATTGCTCAGGAACGGGGCGAAGACCGCCCTCACCTTGGACAGGCTCAATAATAATGGCGGCAACCGTATCATCCATTTCCGCCGTGAGCGCGTCATGATCGCCAAACGGCAATTGCACATAACCCGGAAGACGCGGCCCAAAGCCCTTGAGGTAATTTGGGTTACCCGACGCATTTACGGCGGCATATGTGCGGCCATGGAACGACCCGTCAAAGCCGATAATTTTAATGCGCTTTTCATCACCGCGTTCAAAATGATAACGCCGCGCCGTTTTCAGCGTCAGCTCAACCGCCTCAGAGCCGCTATTGGCAAAGAAGACGCGGTCCGCAAATGTCGCGTCGCAATACGCTTTGGCGAGCGCCTGCTGCCCGGGGACATCAAACATATTCGACAAATGCCACAGCTTTCCGGCCTGCTCTGTTAGCGCGCCGACAAGAGCGGGATGGGCATGACCGAGCGTATTGACGCTAATGCCGGAGATGAAGTCGAGATAACGATCGCCTTTTGAATCTGTCAGCCACACACCTTCGCCCTTGACGAAATCGATCGCAGGCGGGTTGTACGTTGGAAAAATGTTGTCACGGTTACTCATAATTATCTCCCTTTGCGTCATAATGCCCAAAAACTTCTCACATAGAAGCTATCTTTTGCGCAATTTCACGTATATCTTTCTTCTAAATGACCAATTCAAAGTCAAATCGGCAAATCACTAAGGTATAACTATGCGTATTGGCGAAAAAGACAAAGCCGTTTTAAACTTGCTGCGCGAAAATGCGCGCGCCACGACCACAGAGCTGGCCGGAAAGCTCGGCCTGTCACGCTCTACGGTGCAAAAGCGTCTTGAGCGACTCGAAGACACTGGCGTGATTGAGGGCTACACCGTGCAGCTATCTTCGGCCTATATGGATCAAGAGATCAAAGCCCATGTCTCCATCACGGTTGAGCCGCGCATGACCAATGAAATCATCGCCGCCATGAGCAAGATGCAAGGCATGCGCAGCATCTATTCCGTCTCCGGGCCCTATGATTTGATCTGTGAAATCGCGGCGCTCTCCGTACGCGAACTGGACGCGATCATTGACGACGTGATTGATATTGCAGGCGTTGAGCGGACAGTGTCGAGCGTGATTTTAAGTACGCGGCTTAAGCGGTAGAGCACGAAATTCAAACCAATATTCCTGTGTATTTCACCTTACCTTTTCTTTAGCAGTATTTTGCATTGCCTGCCATTTTTCGGGATTGCTATGACATAGATTTGGTTCTCGACTCAAAACAGCTATCGCAATCGCCTCTTCCTCTACAAGTTCGTCAACTTGTTTATTGAAAAGAGTCTCAGCTATTGCACCGACACCAAATTTTCCGTGACCAAAATATTCTGAGGAAAGCCACGTCAAATATAAACTATCCTTTGAGAATTTACGCCTCAATCTGTGAGCCAAAATTCTTCGCTTAATGGCTGAAATCATTAAGCCATCAACACGACCTTTAACCAATGTATCAAAAGCCAAAAAGTCCTCTGGACTCATGACCTTGTTGTTGGTCTGTAGAAACAATACCTGCTTTATCGTGATTTCCGCAGATAAAAGAGGTCTCTCTGTTATCAA
>CALKXN010000076.1 GCA_938003555.1 uncultured Robiginitomaculum sp.
GGCAAGTCAACATGGCCATAATCATAACGTTTTCGCGGGTCACGCGCCCATAATAATGTATCGGTGTGCAGATCCGCAACGGTGAGCGTATTGTGAAAGTTCTGCGCGGCTTCGCTGATGGCGTAGGGGGCGTGATCTATCACGGCGTTCATGTCAGCGTCGGTCTTGGGGCCAAGAATAAGCTTAAGATACAAAGCGCCAATCAGAGCCAATATGGCAATAATAAGGGCCCCCCATTTGATAAATTTCATCATTTGCGCTGTCATCCCTTCATATCATCCACATCTTTGTGCGGGCTTTGATTGCACTTATGGCATGAGATGACCTATCAGTCAGTCCAAATTTAAATTACCGATCATAGGATTTATCATGCTTTCTGATGAGCAGCGCGCTGACCAATTAGGTCAAGCCACCCAAGAGAAACTTCGCCAATATGTCGCCCGCATTGAGCGCCTTGAAGCCGAGAAAGCCGAATTGGCGGCGGATATTCGCGAAGTTTACGCGGAGATCAAAACATTTGGTCTTGATCCCAAGATCATCCGCAAAGTCGTGTCGTTGCGTAAGAAAGACGCCAATGAGCGCGCCGAAGAAGAAGCTTTGCTAGATATGTATCTGACGGTCGTTGGCGAAGCCTAATTTGCGCGCTATAGTCCGTTTATGGACGAGATCGATCCCGAAGTCGAAAAGCAGCGCGAGAAAGACCGGCGCGCCAAAGCCCGCAAGGCCCGCGCGGCCAAGCGTAAGCTTGAACGCTTGTCTAAAGACCTAAGCGAGGCGGATGATCTAACCGAATGGGAAGAGGAATTTGCAGGCAGCCTGTCTGAGCGTTTAGAAAAATATAATAGCGGGTTTTATGATCCGGAAAAAGGCGGGCGAAATGAAGCCCTGTCCTACGGTCAAAAAAAGATTGTCTCGCAGCTTCGTAAAAAAGACAAAGACAATAAATCCGGCAAAGGCCTGCGCCGCACGGGGTTTAAGTCCAAAACCCCCAAATTTAAGCCGCGCGTGCGTCAATTGGACGATGATTTTGAGGATACGCGGCTGCCTCAGCCCCTTGGCGATCAGGCCGTGCCGCCGCCGGCCGCCGCGCCGCCGCGTCCGCCTGTTGGAAAACCATTCCTTCGGATTGTGAAAACCGATAAAACAGATTGAAACTGCGGGCTTAAATCTTATGATAACTTAACTTGGCCCGCGCGCCGTAGCGCGCTATGAGGCCCCCACGATTAATAAATAGGCGAGTCGAGATGTCCGTTAAATTTACTACTGCCCTGATTGTTGCTGCCGCTGTTATTTTGCCCGGCTGCGCGTCAATTGCCCGCGCGACAGGCGCCACGAAATCTGCGCCAAATGAATTTAACATCCTGACCAAGCCGCCGCTTGTTGTGCCGCCGGAATATAATCTGCGCCCGCCCAAAGCCGGTGAGTTTAATGCCACGGACGCCTATAGTTCCAAAGTTGCGCGCGAAGCGCTGTTGGGCGAAGTTGATGACGCGAAACCCAGCCAAGGTGAAATCCTGCTGATGACGCAGGCTGGAGCGGGTCGTGCTGACCCTGCTATCCGTGTCGAAATTGACGGATCAAACCAAGTCGAGAAAAAACCAAGTGGCTTCTCACAGCGCATCATGAGCTGGCGTGATGGAAAAGCCTTTGATACAACGGGTGCTCCGCTTGATCCTGAAAGTGAAGCCCGCCGTATTGAGGCAATTGTTTCGGCGACTGGCGGCGGCGACGTCACGATTAAAAAACAGCCCACCGGATCTAAAATCCCGGGTCTTTAAGTCCGGCCTCGCCGGATGACTATATCTCTCATTCACCGCCTACCGGCGCAAACCGTCAATCGCATCGCCGCAGGTGAGGTGATTGAACGCCCCGCCAGCGCGGTCAAAGAGCTTGTCGAGAACGCGCTGGATGCCGGCGCAACCTCTATAGAAATTCGTATCGAAGGTGGCGGCCGCGAAGCCATTATCGTCACCGATAATGGCAAAGGGATGGACAAGGAAGACCTTGTTCTTGCCGTAGAGCGCCACGCCACATCCAAACTTCGTCCGTCCGACGATGGGGAGTGGGACCTTTTAAATATTGATACGATGGGCTTTCGCGGCGAAGCCTTGCCGTCCATTGGCTCTGTCGCGCGCTTGTCGATCACGACGCAAACCATAGACAGCCCGAATGCGTGGGAATTATCGGTCGAAGGCGGCGTGATGAGCGGGCCAAAACCTGCGCCGCGCCTGGGCGTATCGGGCACGCGCGTTGCCGTGCGCGACCTGTTTTACGCCACGCCCGCCCGCCTTAAATTCCTCAAGACTGAACGTTCTGAGACGATGGCGATTACGGACATTATCAAGCGCCTTGCTATGGCGCGTCCAGATGTTGCCTTCCACCTTCAACATGGCGAGCGCGCCAATTTTCGGGCTTCGGCTGAAGCTCTGTCCGATGAGGGGCGTTTGGCCCGTTTATCGGGCGTTCTGGGTAAAGACTTTAGCGCCAATGCCTTAGCGATTGACGCGGAGCGCGAAGGCATTCGCTTGTCCGGTTTTGCGGGTTTGCCGACCTATTCGCGCGGCGCGTCGACCCATCAATATTTATTCGTCAATGACCGCCCCGTGCGTGACCGCTTGCTGCACGGCGCGCTGCGCGGAGCCTATCAGGACTTTCTGGCCCGCCAGCGTCATCCTGTTGCGGCGCTTTATCTTGATCTGCCCACAGAGCTTGTCGACGTGAATGTGCACCCGGCCAAAACCGAAGTCCGTTTTCGTGACCCGGCGCTTGTGCGCGGGCTTATCGTTGGCGCGCTGCGTCATGCTCTGGCCGGAGCAGGGCATCGCGCCAGCACGACGGTATCGGATTACGCGCTGGGCAAAATTCAAGCGGGCGGCAATAGCCCCCAAGGGGCAATGCCGTTCCAGCAGAATTATTCTCCGAAATCACCCTTCGGTTCGGGCTATAACCCGCAAGCCTATGAGCCAAGCCTGCGCCCACTGGTTGATGGCGTGTCCGCAAAAGTCGAAGAAGGCGCAGAGATTTACGGGCAGGGCTATCCGCAAAATGGCAATCCCTTATCGCCGCAGCCCGATCAAAACTATCCCCTTGGCGTGGCCCGCGCGCAGCTTCATGAAACCTATGTCGTTGCGCAAACGGCTGATGGTATTGTCATCGTCGATCAACACGCCGCCCATGAGCGGCTCGTCTATGAGCGTATGAAAACGGCCATGGAGGGCAAAGGCGTTGAGCGGCAAGTGCTTCTTATTCCCGATATTGTTGACCTCGGCGAAGACGAGGCCGCGCGGCTATTAGAGCGCAGTGATGAATTGGCCGAAATGGGTTTAATTATAGAGAGCTTTGGGAGCGGAGCTGTCGCTGTGCGCGAAACACCGTCTCTGCTTGGTGAAATGAATATTCAAGGCCTGATCCGCGATCTAGCCGATGACCTTACCGAACATAAACAAACCTTATCGCTGCGCGAGCGTTTCGAAGATGTCTGCGGCACCATGGCCTGCCACGGCAGCGTCCGCGCGGGCCGCCGCCTCAATGGCCATGAAATGAATGCGCTGCTCCGCCAAATGGAAGACACGCCCCATAGCGGCCAATGCAATCACGGCCGCCCAACATATGTCGAGCTTAAACTAGCCGACATAGAGCGGCTATTTGGGCGGCGTTAGTTCTCGGGATTATCCTCAGTCACTTCGCGTACGCTTGGGATGGTCCAGTTTACTTTATATTCGACTGTCGGAATGTCTTCGATTGTGACGGTGCCGCGTGCGGCTTTGCCCGGGACGAGGCCTTGGCGGATTTGTATCTCACGATTGTCAGTTAGGGCAATGTGCATGCGTTCTGCGGAAGCATATCCAAATTCAGTCATATCATATGAGTTCCTGCCTGCCCAATATCGCGGCACTTGTCCGCCGGACATGTCCGCGATTGTGGGATGCGATCTGCCATAAGTCAGCGGCGCGTTTTTGGCGAACTCTTGTTTCAAATCGGGGCGGAGAAAATAGGCAATATGGTCTTCAATCTCTTTTGAACTTTCAAAAAATGCTGCGCCGTCATTACGATAAAGCGGGCTAACCACACGCTGGCCTTTAAGCAGGCGGTAACCTCGAAATGAATTGGTAAATTCACGGGCGTTCTCTGCTAGGACTTGGTGGACATTATAGGTTTCAAAGGGTTTTGTGTTCAGATTGACGGAGCCTATATCACCGCGCCAAAATCCATATAAAACTGTGGGCGTGTCAGCCCAATTCGGATAGACGATTTTCTCGCGAATATCGCGCAAAGATAATTTATGGCCGCAGACCTGTATGAGTTTAGCCTCATCCAAAATAGCGTCATATTCTTCCGGACTAAAATTAGAGGGTTCTTTGACGGGATAGGCTTTCGCGAGTTCATACATCATCACAGAATTGTGCAAATTAAGCCAATAAGCGAGCTGCGCGCTGCGCGGCATAGCTGTGATGTCATGTTCATGCCCAACAGCGAACATTTCTTCGACCAAAAGAGCCAAATTTGCTTCGAGTGGCTCTGTAATTTTTTCGAATAAAACTTTATTTCCCTCAAGACGGTAAGGGGATTTATGTCCATATGTGATGCGGCTTCCCGCGCTAAATTTAGGTTTTTTCATGTGGCGTCGTGTGGACGCCCCAGCAAACAGAACCGTTCGATTTAAAACCATACCCCATAATTCATAATCAATATCATAAACGGAATGCGGCGTATCTCTGGGTTTGAATTGCGTAGTTAAATCATCAGTGAACGTCATGCATTGACTGTGCTTAGGCGCCTCCACCACATGTGTTGTCGCCATTACAGGCAGGGCCATTGTGGCAGATATTACAGATAAAGCGAAGTTGCGGAGATATTTCATATCTTGATTATAGCATAAAAAAGCCCGCTGCGGGAGCGGGCTTTAAAATAACTTTTTGCAAATTTACAAAATGCTCTGTCCGGTTTTTTCCCAGTCTTTGAGGAAGGCTGCGAGACCTTTATCCGTTAGGACATGCTGTGATAATTTGCGGATGACATCTGGCGGGGATGTGATCACGTCGGCGCCGACAAGGGCGCAGTCTTTGATATGGCCAACATGGCGAATGGATGCGGCGAGGATTTCTGTTTCGAAGCCGTAATTATCGTAAATTGTACGGATTTCTTCGATCAATTCCATGCCGTCTAAGCCTTGGTCGTCAAGACGGCCAATGAATGGTGAAATGAATGACGCGCCAGCTTTGGCAGCGAGCAAGGCTTGGTTGGCCGAAAAGCACAATGTCACATTGGTTTTTGTGCCTTCGCTAGACAGAACCTTACAGGCCTTTAGACCGTCCATTGTAAGAGGCAGTTTTACGCAGACATTATCCGCGACGGCGCGCAAAATAC
>CALKXN010000077.1 GCA_938003555.1 uncultured Robiginitomaculum sp.
GGAGGCATCCACGGTCTCGGGTTCAGTGCGGCCATCTTTGTCGGTGATGATTTCGCGGTAATCAAATCGCCGCGCGCCCATGAGAACGAAATTACCGTCATAGAGCCAACGTAAGAACTCACAGGCTTTTCCAGTATCCACACTCGTGACGCGGCTTAGCTCTTGTTCCGTTTGGCCCAGCGCGCCGCGCAAGGCGTCAAAATCAGACACGACCGCGTCAACATCTGCAAGCGTCTCTGTGAGGCCGGCGACGATCCGGTTTGTCGAGACCGCGCTTTGGCGGGCCGTCACAATAATCATGTGGCTTTCGGGCGTGGCTTCACCTTTGTGGCTGCGCGCGCCTTTTGCGGTGCGTGCCACGTTGAGAATGGGGTGAATGAGCGCGTGCATTTCAATGGACAGCGCCGCAAGTTCTCCAGTGACAGAGGCTACGAGAAAAGGTTTGTCAGCGGTTGCGATCGCAAAGGCGCTATATGCGGGCGGCAAGAGAGAATGCGGAATATCTAAGACATGTGTTTCGCCGCGGGGCCGCGCTTCTGTCCGGTCAAATATATCCGCCAAAAGTTTCGCAAAGTCTTCGGGGGAAAATTTCAGGCCTTCGGACACCGCGCCGTCCAGCATGGCGCGTACAAAATCTTGCGCGGCGCTTTGCGGAGAGAGCGATTTTAACGCCGCCATCTTTAGGAGCGCCTCTAGGGTCACATCTGAGAGTGGAGACGTCTCACTTTGTAGCGTCAATTCAGTCATGTTGGCATCTCATTTTTGCAAGCTGACGGTTTGCGTCAGTTTATACGCGATATGCAAAGAAAACATTAGCCCCGCTTTGGCGTCTTTCGCAGGAATTATATTGCGTTTTGTTAGCTTGATTTGCCTTTTGGAGCTTTCGGCTTGGATTGCGTTTTCGGTTTAGCCTGGGGCGTAAAATCTACACTTGAACTCATGATGTGCAGATCACGCTGCGGGAATGGAATAGTTATGCCGGCTTGGCTTAGGGCTTCGTTCAGTTGCATATGCATTTCGTGGCGCATGGGGACGCGTGAATCAAAATTAGCCAGATAAACACGCACTTCAAAATCTAAGGCGCTATCGCCAAAGCCCATAAAGAGAACTTTAGGCTCAGGTGTTTTCAGGACATTTGGATTAGACTTTGCGGTCTCCAGCATCACGTCATGGGCGCGCTTTGTGTCCGTGCCATAAGCGATGCCCACAGGAATGGCGAGGCGAGTCATGCCCGTTGTAAGCGTCCAGTTGGTCACGCGGCCCGTAATGAGTTCCTTATTCGGGATAACGATTTCCAGATTATCCAGATTGGTGAGCGTTGTTGCGCGAATTTGAATGCGCGATACCTTACCGCTTTGATCGCCAATCGTGACATAATCCCCAATCCGAACGGGACGTTCAAACAAGATAATCAAGCCAGAGATGAAATTGGCAATAATTTCCTGAAGACCAAATCCGATACCCACGGACAATCCCCCGACGATCCATTTCATACTCGACCATTGCAGCCCTAATTTATTAAAGGCGAGCAAGAAGCCAATGATGATAATGAGGTAGCCCGTCACTGTCGTAATGGCGTAACGGCTGCTTTCTTTCAATTTTGTGCGCTGGAGCACAAAGAGTTCAAGCAGGCCGGGAAGGTTTCTCACAGCGATAACTGTTAAAATGGTAAAGGCGACGGCTTGCATGATGCTCCACAGCGTCAGCTGCGTTATGATTTTGATCCCGTCTTCATCGACTTTTCCAGTATCAAATGAATGCAATTTTATTTCATCAAAGATCGTTAAAGCTGGAAGAAGACTGGCCCACAGAATATAAATGAGGGCCGCTGCGCCAAGCGCGATAATGAGGTTGAGCAATTGTCCAGATTGGCGCGACATTTGTTCAATATCGATTTTATCATAATCAAGCGGAGCTGCGGGCGCATCTTCGCCGCGCTCTTCTGCTTCAAGGCGCTTTTTGCGCTCTGCTGCAGCTTTTTCGCGCTGCTCCAAAAGCTGAACCAATTTTGCGCGGCGCCGAGCGATCATCAACGTGCGATGCGATAAACCATATAAAATATAGGCCGTTGCCGCGACAGCTGCGGTCAGCAGGATTCGGCTTTGAACTTCTAATGCTGTTGAAAAATACCCAGTTATCGCCAAGACAGAAATGATAAGAGGTATAATCAAGGCGGCAGCAAAGAGTCCCTTTCTATGGCGGGCTGCAAAGCCATCCTGCTTCAAGATTTTCCCCACGGCAACATGATCCGCGAGCAGAATGCGATAGGCCAGTAGGGCAATAGATAGCGTCGCGAAAATAAATCCTAAAACACCCAGCGCTGCAGTGGAGGCCTCTCCGTCAACTGTAGAGCAAGTGGTAACCAAAAATGCAGCGACGACCTGAATGGGTATGAACCATCCTAAATTTCGTCTCAGGCGCAGGGTGAATGTCGGTTTGACTTTGAAATGCCGCTCCAAAAGCGCATGGGGGCGCGCCCATTCGCGTAAAGAGTCAAGGCCCCATATTAACCCGCCGACGGCAATCAAAGCCGCGCCCGCAAGGGGGGCAAAGCCGAAAACGCCACTATTCATAAGGATATAACCTAGCGCAAAAGGCGGAATAGCCCAGCGCATTGCGGAAACGATACCGGCTAAAATTGCAATTGGAGTATGAGAATATTTATCCGTTTGAACGCGCCCAATAAGCGGGCCCATATTCTGAATTTTAGAGGATAAACGCGGCGTTGTCACAAATGACAAAGCCCACAAAATCACAAGAAGAAGCGTTATGATCGGGCTACGGGCTAGACCTGTTTGCGTGCCCTTGACCAAAGAGGATATATTGTCTCGCGACACTAAGCGGCGCACAGCAAGGCTGAGATCGCGCGGGTAAGCGGTGCTTATCGGCTCTGCGCTGGGCAGCCAAATCAGCTTGCCATCGAGTAATTTCACAAGGCCTTGGGTTTCATCGACTAATGTTGTCTGGATTACATTCACTTCAGATAAAGCACTGCTTTGTCGTCCTGCCGCGCTAATAAATTCGGTGAGCAGGCTACGTTCTTGTTTGTAAAGCTCGCGAAGTTTTGAGTCATCTTCGGCGGTCAACGGCGCGCCTTCGGGATTAGTCAGTTTCCATTTTGCATGAATGGCCGCAACATTAATGCCGCTAGCCGGAAAGTCCTGAAGGCGATTTTGAGCCAAAACGCGCTGCATGGATATGCTCAAACGCAGCTTTGAACGGTCGCTCACCTCAACGCGTTGGCGCCCAATGTCGGGTAGATTATTGCGAAGCTGTCTCAGAACAGCACCATATTCTCGGCCAATATCAGATTCTCTTAAAATAGATTCGGCCAATTCGCGGTCACTTGTAATTTGTCGAGATGCGGCCAGTAATCGGGAGCGGACAAGGGGAACAGGCCCTCCAGCCGCTTCGATATTTTTAAGGTCTATCGCAAGCTGTAGATTTTCGGCAGCGTATTTTTGAACAATCGGGTGCATTGTCTGTGCGGCGTCATTCTCGTCGCGGGCCATACGGATGCGGTTACTAATTTCTTGCGCGCGAAAGGCGCCGGTTTTTTGGCGCAAGGCCTGTAACTCTCGGTCTGTATTGGCCATGCGCAGCTGCACAAGTTGGCGCTCAAGCGGCAGGATACGCAACCGAAATGGCGCAGCTTGCTCGCGCTGCAGGAGTGTTTCAATCTCCTGCTCAAGCGCGGCGCGGCGCACATAAGTCAAAGCGCGGCGCGCCGCTTCAACAGGATTGGTGGCTTCGATTGTAAAACTGCTAATCTCTTCATTGTCTTTAGATAGGCGATCTCGAATATCGGCACGGCTTGTTGCGCCGCCAGTGGAGACTCGGTTTGCGGCGCTTAGACGTGTTTCAATATCCTCTAAGCCGCGGCGTTGTCCTTCGGCCTCCGCTTCAAGCTCGGCAATGCGTTGGTCAAAGCGCAACAGGCTTTCTTCGGTCAACGGCTCATCGGATACCCGCATAGGGTCTTTAAGCGCGGTCTCGGCGCTAGCGATTTCACTCTCCAGCCGGGTGATTGTGACCTGCGCGTTCGCGCGAAGCACTTTGCTTTCAGCAGATTTATTTTGCAATTCTCTTAGCGTTTGGTGGCGGGCAATCGCGGCTGCGTAAAAATCATTGGCCTCTTTGGCCTGTTCATCGGTTAGGCCCGCTTCATTGCTCAGTCCGGCTTGGGCCGCTTTAATCGCGCTCTCCTGCGCGCTGGGCGGAAGCGGCGTAACAGCGATGGTTGAAGCAAGCGTGTCGCTTTTCGGCGCTGTTTGTCCGAAGGCTGGCGTCGAGAATAAAATAGCCGCGCAGAGCAGGGCCGCTAAGAAGACTAAGCCGTGATTTTGTTTTTGAGAAAATATCATGACTTCGCCTATCATAAGAAAAAAGCTGCGCCAATGCGGCGCAGCTTAAAAGGCGATTGCTGAAATGATCTTGAGCGCTCTATTTTAGCGCGGCTTTTGCGACCTCAATTATCATGTCTTGCGTATCTGCGTCCAAATAAGGATGCATCGGCAGGCTGATTACGGTTTCCAGACAGTCTTCGGTATGGGCCATGCCGCCAGCGCCGCTGGGGAAATGCTTATAGGCCGTCTGCATGTGAACAGGTTTGGGGTAATAGCGCGCGGTTGGGATATTTTTCTCGCGCAGTTTATCTGCAAAATCCACAGGGTTTGGAACCTCAATTGTATATTGCGCCCATGTCGACACAACGCCGTCCATGACGACTGGAACGCGTAGGGCCGCGCCGCGCAGCCCGTCACTATAGCGCTTAGCCACGACATTACGTGTTTCAATTTCATCTGCAAAGACTTCAAGCTTGGGTAAAAGGATTGCCGCTTGAATCGTGTCGAGGCGTGAATTTAGTCCGACGCGTACATTATCATATTTATCCGTGCCTTTGCCGTGAATGCGGACGCTATCCATCGCGTGGGTCAGTTCTTCATCATTGGTCAGAACTGCGCCGCCATCGCCGTAACAGCCCAGCGGCTTAGCGGGGAAAAAGCTGGTTGTTGTAATATCGACCCAATGCAGGGGGTGTTTACCGTTCAGCGTGCTGCCAAAGCCCTGCGCGCTATCCGCAATAAGCTTTAGACCATGCTCGCGCGCAATCGGCGCGATGGCCTCATAATCCGCCGCTTGGCCAAATAGATCAACGGCGATGACGCCAAACATTTCCATTCTGCCTTCGGCCTTCACGCCTTCAATCGCCGCTTTGAGTGATTTAGGGCACATATTATAGGTTTCGCGGTCAATATCGACAAAGACCGGAACCGCGCCCATGATCGCGATAATCTCTGCGGTCGCGCAATAGGTAAAGGACGGGCAGAAAACAGCGGAGCCGCGCGGAATTTTCCACGCAATCATCGGCAAGAGGAGCGCGTCTGTGCCGTTCGCGCAGCCCAGCGCATATTTTGAGGCGCCAAAGTCAGCCAGCTTGGCTTCAAAATCCCGAACTTCCGGCCCCATGACATATTGGCCATGGGCCAGCACATTTGCGATGCCAGCGTCGATCTGTGGCTTTAACCGGACTTGCTGCGCGGCCAGGTCAATAAAGTTGATGCTCATAATACGTCCTTCTATAATTATATGCGGACTAATGCGCAGCGGCGGGCAAATCAACAACGCCGTGCGTCACAGGCGATTTCCATTGGTTTCACCACATGGGGCTCTAGCGTGTTTCACCACATGGGGCTCTAGCGTAATGGATTTGTGCGTCCTATAGATAGTCTATGACACTCAACTTGACCTTAACTGAGACACGCATTGCCGGATGTTTCATCGTGCCGCCCCGCAGATTCGAAGATGAACGCGGCGTATTCATAGAGCGTTTCCGCGTGACGCCGATCGTGCTGGAAAATAAAAGCCCCGTGCAATTTGTGCAGGGCAATCACGTTATCAGCCATAAGGCCGGAACATTACGCGGCCTGCATTGTCAATTGATGCCCTATATGCAGGCCAAACTTGTCGAAGTGTTGCGCGGTGAAATCCGCGATGTTGTCGTCGATATCCGTCCGGGGAGTAAAACCTATATGACGGCAATACATGTTGATATGGCGCGCGGCACAGGCGCGCTTTATGTGCCCAAAGGATGTCTTCACGGCTATGTCACGAAAACCAATCACACCGAAGTCTCCTATCTAGTCAGTGATGAATATGCGCCGGAATATGAGCGCAGCGTGCGCTGGGACAGTGTTGATGTTGATTGGGGCACGGCCTCTCCGATTGTTTCTGATAAAGACGCCAGCGCGCCGCCGCTCTCTGAGTTTATAATCTCTGCCTCATGAGCCGTTTGCTGATTACAGGCGGGGCAGGCTTTATTGGCTCGGCCCTTTTGCGCCGCGCGCTGAGCGATGGTCATGAAGTGCTTAATATTG
>CALKXN010000078.1 GCA_938003555.1 uncultured Robiginitomaculum sp.
TTTCATTCTTCCGGGTCTTTTGGCGGCGGGCGGCATCGCCCTTGGCGCGCAGTCCCTGGCGGCTCATCCCCATACAAAACCGAAAAAGAAAGTGGTCGTGAAGACCGCACCTGTCACGCCCGAAGCGGCGGCGCAAACCGAAGCAACGCCGCCCGAATCGACGCGCATTATTCGCCGGATGGTCAAGCCCCATAACACCGATCCGCAAAGCCGCGATGTTGAGGGCGTAGAACAGATCGAAATCATAGAGAGCGAAGCGGGCGAAATGGATGTCCGCGTCATAATCGTTGACGGCGAGCCGCAATTGCAACTGCCGACAACGGCGGTGAGGCCTGAAGCGGAAACGCTGAAGCGTCATAAACGCATCGAAAGACGCATTCGCATAGCCGATGGCGCAGAGCCGCACATTGACGAAACGGGAATGCGCGTCATCAAACTCACGGGCGAAACGATTGTCAAAGTTGGTAATGATGGGCAGCTGGAGATTTACAATAATGGCCGCATGATCGAGCCGATGAGCTTTGCCCCTGCTGAGCAAGGCAATATGCAAACCCGCGTCGAAGACGACGGCGAGAACATGACCTTATCCGTGAAAAAGACGGTTAGCGAAGGCGATGAAGGCCGCAAAATCCATGTCGAAATCGACATGGAAACCGTTACCGAGTAAACGCTTTACGCATCAAGTATCGCCTTCACAGCGGCCACCATCTGCGCGCGCGGCACTTCTTGCTGCGCGGGGCGGCTGGCGCGCCATTCTTCATTGCTCTCAATCGTCTTGGCCATCTCTAAGCCCAGTTTAAGGTCTTTGAGCGTGACGCTTCCAGCGGCCTTTTCGTCTGAACCCATCAGGACAGCGACGGGACATTCACGCCGATCTGCATATTTGAACTGCTTGGTGACATTGCCCGCACCAATAAAGACTTCGGCGCGAATGCCCGCATTGCGCAGCTCTTCGGCCATGGCGAAATAATCAGGCATCAAGTCTTTGTCGAAGGCGCAAATCAGAACAGGCGCCGTCACAACGCCTTGCGCGTGCCCCATACGCTCTAGCGCAGTGAGAAAGCGCGAGACGCCAAAGCTAAAGCCTGTTGCAGGAACCTCTTGCCCGCGAAAGCGCGAGACAAGGCCGTCATAACGTCCGCCGCCGCCAATCGACCCAATGCGGACGGGGCGGTTTTTACGGTCGCGAATATCGGCCAGTAATTCGACCTCAAAGACAGGGCCGGTATAATATCCCAGCCCGCGCACAATAGAGGTATCAAAGGCGCATTGATCTGGGCCATAGCCGCACGCGCTCAGAAGGCGGTCAATTTCAGCTAGTTCGGCCACACCTTTGCGGCCCTGCTCTGATGTGCCGATCACGGACTCTAACCGAGATAATGTTTCGCTGCGGCCGGCTTGTCCGGCCAGCGCGAAACCAAGCACGGCTTTGATCGCGGCGGGCGTCAATCCTGCGCCCTTTGTATAGTCGCCGCTCTCATCTTCGCGGCCTTCGCCGAGTAGATCGGTCACGCCCTGCTCTCCGAGGCGGTCTAATTTATCAATGGCGCGCAGAACTTGTATGCGCTGCACGGCGCCCTCATCGGTACTGGGAACGCCGGAGGATTCAAGAATGCCGTCCAGCAATTTGCGGTTATTAATCCGGACTTGGAACTCACTGTCCTTGAGGCCAACCGCGCGCATCACGTCTGCGGCGACCATAATCATTTCGGCATCTGCCGCCGCGCCCGGCGCGCCGACACTATCTGCGTCGCATTGAATAAATTCACGGTAGCGCCCCGGCCCCGGTTTTTCGTTGCGATAGACGCTACCCGCTTGATAGCGGCGATAGGGCTTGGCGAGGCTATCATAATTTTCGGCGACGAAGCGCGCCATCGGCGCGGTCAAATCATAACGCAGCGCCATCCACTGCTCGTCATCATCCTGCATGGCGAACACGCCTTCATTCGGACGGTCTTCGTCGGGCAGGAATTTGCCCAGCGCGTCGGCATATTCAAAGGCCGGCGTTTGCAACGGCTCAAATCCGCGCGAATCGTAGACAGAGAATGCGGCATCAATCAACGCCCGCTCAGCGCGAAGCGTATCAGCGGGCTTATCTTCAAATCCGCGCGGACGGCGGGCTTTGGGGCGAAACGGTTTGTTTTTTTTCTTAGACATAGGCGCGGTCTAGGCGGTTTTGCTCAAAGTGGCAATTCAGGAGGCGGCATATCTACCGCTTTTTTACGGCGCCTTAATTTCTTTAATATCCAAATTGAACGGCCCGTCTTGACCGTCAGCAAGGATAATTCCGAGGATGCGCACATCCGATTTATCAAATGCGCGGGCTTTCACGTTACGGCCAAAGACAGACGGCGACAGGTCGGTAAGCTTGATGCTCACCTCAGCCCATTCCCCGGCGGGCGTGGCGGGTATGTCAGCGCGGTAAGCAACAGAGCGGCCCCAATAGCGCGCGCCAGTGCGCAGGTTTACCTGATACTTTCGGCCATCGCTACGGATTTTAAATGTCAGGGCCTGCGCGTCTTCAAATGCGCCGGGCTCCATCCATTTACGGATCGACGAAAAGCCGCCGCCATTTGTGTTAATCGTGCCGGAGAAATTCATATATCCGTCTTTGGACAGAATG
The DNA here is from genome assembly GCA_938003555.1 of uncultured Robiginitomaculum sp. Lineage (GTDB taxonomy): Bacteria > Pseudomonadota > Alphaproteobacteria > Caulobacterales > Maricaulaceae > Robiginitomaculum. Next base: position 2,624 of record CALKXN010000078.1, read on the forward strand.
CCCCCTTCGGATTTTCCGCCCATAACCCCATCATTCACGACGCGCCACGCAGCAAAGTCTTCACGGTTATCAAATTCAATTTTCATCATCGTCGCCTGCGGTGTCGTGGATTGGAGCGTTTGCGCAGAAACGTTAAACCCGCCCGCGAGTAAAAAGCTGTTGAGGGCGAAGGCGGCTAAATATTTATATTTATGTTTCATGTCATAAATACGACTGAGCCCCTATATTGGTTCTATGCGGACTGTGATGCATAATCAGAATAGTGCTTTAATAGACGCGATTCACGTTAGGCTGATTTAATGCGCGCGATCAATGCCATCGTACTTGGGTCATGCTCACCGTCGCCGCCCTCTAGATCAGACAGCACTTGGGTGGCCAAGACTTTACCTAGCTCTACGCCCCATTGATCGAAACTGTTGACGCCCCAAATGACGCCTTGGACGAAGACTTTATGCTCATAGAGCGCAATCAAGCTGCCGACAGACTCAGGTGATAAATCTTCGAGCAGGAGCGTCGTTGATGGGCGGTTGCCAAAGAATGTTTTTTGCAAGGCCAGCTCGTCTGCTTTGGGGTGATCGCCCAGTTCTGCGCGAACGGCCTCTTCAGTTTTGCCAACCATCAGCGCTTCGGATTGCGCGATGCAATTGGCCAGCAGCGCTTTGTGATGGGCGGGGCGGCCTTCGTGATCTGTGGCCACGGCCACGAAATCGACAGGGGCAATGGACGCGCCTTGGTGGAGCCACTGGAAAAAAGCGTGTTGTCCATTCGTGCCTTCATCGCCCCAAATGACGGGACAGGTCAAGCCTGCCGGCTTGCCGTTGCGGCCAATGGCTTTACCATTTGATTCCATTTCAAGCTGTTGCAGGAACGCAGAGAATTTACGCAAGCGGCGCGAATAGGGAATAACGGCGAGGGATTGGTACTCCAGCGCGTTACGATTCCACACCCCGATAAGCGCCATAAGAACCGGAAGGTTTTGCGCAAAATCAGCATTTGCAAAATGCGCGTCCATCGCGGCCGCGCCGCCAAGAAATTCGTCAAAAGCGTCTGGGCCAAATGCGATTTGCAAAGACAGACCGACCGCAGACCAAACGGAATAACGTCCGCCGACCCAATCACAGAAATCAAAAATATTATCGGGCAAAATGCCAAAATCTATTGCACGTTTCGGATTTGCCGAAACGGCGATAACATGACGGGCCGGGTCACAATTTGCGGCCGTCAGCCAATCGCGCGCGGCGTCAGCATTCATTTTCGTTTCTTGGGTGCCAAAACTTTTGGAGACAACTACGACCAAAGTTTTGGACGGATTAAGCCCTTTCAGCGCATCATTGATTGAGGCCCCATCGACATTTTCGGCACAGACTAAGTTCAGGGCTTTATCAACGGTCGCTTCAAAAGCATCCGCGACAAGACGCGGCCCAAGATCAGAGCCGCCAATCCCAATATGCACGACATTTTCAAACTCACCTTCGGAGCGGATTTTATCGGCATAACCCGCCATACGGACTCGCATATTCGCCACGGCGTCTTGCACATCTGCGTCGCCGCCATGTCCGCGCAAAGCGGGATGAAGCACGGCGCGGTCTTCGGAGACATTGATGCGCTCCCCCGAGAGAAAGCGCTCCCGCCAGCCTTCAAGGTCGCAGGCCGCCGCAAGTTTCATCAAAACATCAAGCGTGTCATCATCTACAGATTGTTTGGAAAAATCCGCGTAGATTTTACCCACAGTCAGGCTCATTTTGGAGAGACGCTCTGTATCGCGAAAGAGGTCAATAATGGGCGGCATATCCGATGCCCCGCGCGATACCATATCGGCCCATATTTCAGATTTTGAAGATGAAGATTTTGACATGGCATAGCTCCGGTAAATTGAATCTGCCTCTTAAATCATTTCCTCAAACGGTCAACGG
>CALKXN010000079.1 GCA_938003555.1 uncultured Robiginitomaculum sp.
AGCGCAGGCTTCTTTTCGCACAAGACTGTTGAGCTTTCGGGCCAGCTCACCCTCTTTGGCGTTAGATGCTGCAAATAACCGCTCAGCAGTGAGCAAGCCCAAAACTCGGTCGCCTAGAAACTCTAGCCGTTCATTATCCGCTGTTGTGCGCTGCCCATCCCCATAGGACCGGTGGGTCATGGCGCGCTCCAGAAGTCCCGCATTGGTAAAGTCATAACCAATGCGTTCTTGCAGGCGTTTAAATTGCGGGTTCTCACTCATGCGCCTTCCCTACTTCGCAATGCGCGCAGGTCACAAGGAAAAATACAGCTAGGCTGCATGCGGCGCGAGGCTGATAATCACAAAGGCCAGCGCATAAGGCGGCTCATCGGATAGGGATAAATGGATGGATGGGACTTTATCATCCGGCGTCATTTCAATCAGGCGCTCTAAGGCTTGGCCATGCAAGGTGATCGACGGCTTACCCGAAGGCGCGCTCGTAATTTCAACATCTTGCCACGTCAGCCAGCCCGTATCATCCGCCGACAGCGCTTTAGCGAGCGCTTCCTTGGCGGCAAAGCGTTTGGCATAGCATTCCGCCTTGGCCGCTTTGCCCGCGCAATAATCGCGCTCGGATGGGGTAAATATTTTGCGTTCAAATGCCTCGCCATGATTAGCCAGCGAATTTTCAATGCGCGAAATATCGCAAATATCTGTTCCAATACCGAGAATTATATCTGACATTATGGGCGGGCTTTTTCGATCTCTGCGCGCATACGCTCCATCGCGGCCGGCAATCCCATAAACATGGCCTCGCCCATCAAGAAGTGCCCGATATTAAGCTCCATGACTTCAGGGATTGCCGCAACCGCGCCGACATTATCAAAAGTCAGGCCATGGCCGCAATGCACTTCGAGCCCGAGGCTATGGGCGAGTTTGGCTCCGCTTTGCAGGGCCGCTAATATCTCATCAGCGCGTTCATGATTGCCATCAGCAAGCGCGTGGGCATATGCGCCCGTATGAAGCTCGACCACCGCCGCGCCGATTTCAGCGCTGGCGCGAATTTGCGTCTCTTGCGCTTCGATGAAGAGTGAGACGCGGCAGCCTGCATCGGTCAATTCTCTAACAATATGCGCAATTTGGTTATGACCGCCCACGACATTGAGTCCGCCTTCTGTCGTGCGCTCCTCACGCCGCTCGGGCACGATACAGGCCGCGTGGGGTTTGATGCGCTTTGCGATATCGCGCATTTCATCCGTGGCCGCCATTTCAAAATTAAGCGGAATATCTGTTGTTTCACATAGCCTTTGCAGGCGCTCTATATCCGCGTCGCGAATGTGGCGGCGGTCTTCACGAAGATGCGCAGTAATTCCATCTGCGCCGGACTCAATCGCGAGGCGCGCGCCCGCGACAGGATCCGGATGATCCCCGCCGCGCGCATTACGCATAGTCGCAATGTGATCGATATTTATGCCCAACCTTATTTTGGAGCTGGGGATCACTATTTAAGACCTCGGCTGCCGGGTTTTATAGCAGGAATAGCTTTTAACTCATCTGGCAAATCATCGGCGGCAAAGGCCGGGAATTTACGCGAGGCGAGACTAATCAGCGGCACGCCAATATCGGCCTCCCCGCCGCTACGATCAAAAATGCATGCCCCGCCGACAACCACTGCGCCTGTCGCATTAATCGCGGCAATACATTCACGCGAAGATAAACCCGTTGTGACAATATCTTCGACCATCAAAACCTTTTGACCCGGTTCTAATGTGAAACCGCGTCGCAACGTAAACTCGCCATTTTCGCGTTCCACAAACAGACTCTCAACGGCCATATGGCGCGCGGTCTCGTAACCCGGAATAATTCCGCCCATAGCCGGCGCAACGATAATATCGACATCACTATCGAGCTTCGCTTTCACTTTGTCAGCCAAAGCTTTGCAGAGCGTTTCTGTGTGAACCGGGTTTTTAAAAATAAAGGCCTTTTGTAAAAAGACCGAGCTGCGCAGGCCCGAAGATAAAATAAAGTGGCCTTCCAGCAAAGCGCCGGCATCGCGAAAGACGCCAAGTACATCATCAGTGTTCATAATAATCCTAAGTTAAATTTGATTGGCCCGTAGACGCCGCGCCGCGACGACATAACTACTGGTGCGCAGAGCGGCAACAATATGGGCAAAATGTTTCGTGTCCAGCACTTCGACATCAAAGACCATTTCGTAAAATGTCGGGCTGCGTTTTAAAGTTTTAATATTGATCAAGTTACCACCCGCTTCGCCGACGATCTTTGTCACATCGGCCAGCGCCCCAGGAATATGCTCCACGGTCGCACTAATACGGCCAACGGAGGCCGCATGCTCAGCGGCGCGGCGCCATCCCAAATCAATCCAGCGCTCAGGCTGGTCTTCGAACTCGGCAAGCGTTTCGCAATCAATCGTGTGAATCATGACGCCGCGGCCATCGGACTGAACGCCAATGATACGGTCCCCCATTATTGGAGAGCAGCACGGCGCAAGATGCAGCGAAACACCCTCACGAAGCCCATCCCCTTTGACATAAAGTTGCGCTGTTTTATCATCAATAATATCACGCTTGGCATATTTATCGACAAGGCGTTCATTATCACGGCCTGGAAAAACGGCTTGCATGAAATCATTAGCCGATAGATCTCCTTTACCCAGCGCGAAGAAAACATCTTCGGCGGTGTCACGCTGAAGACGCGGCAAAGCATCTTCGATAGCGCTGTCTGAGAAATCCCGATCTTCGCGCGCAAAGGCGTGATCGGCAAGGCGGCGACCAATACGGCGAAACTCATCGGCTTCGGTTTCGCGGGTCAAACGGCGTAGGGCTGAACGCGCGCGGCCCGTAACCGCAATATTCTCCCAGCCCGGCAAAGCTTCGGCCGCGCCGCCGCGAATAATTTTGACGACGTCGCCATTTTGCAGTGGCATGCGCAGCGGTTGTTCCTTGCGATTTACAAGCGCGCCAATACAGCTATCGCCAACATCGGTATGAACGGCATAAGCAAAGTCAATCGGCGTGGCGCCGCGCGGCAAGCTGATGAGGTCCCCTTTCGGCGTGAATGTGAAAACCTGATCGGTAAATAGATCAAGCTTCGCATTTTCCAGAAATTCATCCGCGTCGCCATGCTCAATCATTTCAACAAGATTGCGAATCCGGCCCATCATATTTGATCCGCTCGCCTCTGCGCTTTCTACATCAAAGGCGTATTGTTTGTCCTTATAGGCCCAATGGGCCGCCACGCCGCGCTCAGCCACTTCATCCATATGATGCGTCCGAATTTGGAGCTCGACGCGGCGATTATCTGGCCCTAAAACTGTGGTTTGGAGGCTTTTATAACCATTAGATTTTGGCGTCGAAATAAAATCTCTAAATCGGTTGGGAACACATCTGAAATGTGTATGCACAGCGCCAAGCGCTTTGTAGCACTCCTCAACAGATTCAACGATAATCCGAAATGCATAAATGTCTGCGACGCCTTCAAAGCTAATGCCTTGGCGCTCTAATTTACGCCAAATGGCGTAAGGACGCTTTTCACGACCATAGATTTTCGCCTTCACCCCCCGCTCATCCATAATATCACGTAGCGCGACAGAGGCCTGCGTGATCACATTGGATTGAGACTTACGCCATTCCTCAAGCTTACCGTTAATCGTGTCGTAAGCCGAACGGTTGAGGTAATAAAATGATAAATCCTCAAGCTCTGCGCAGATTTGGTCGACGCCGATGCGGCGGGCAAGCGGCGCGTAAATTTCCATTGTCTCGCGCGCAATGCGCTCGCGCGATGCGGCCTTGGGATGATGTTGCAGCGTGCGCATATTGTGCAAGCGATCGCAGAGTTTCACGAGCAAAACGCGGATGTCTTTACTCATGGCTAAAACAAATTTTTGGAAATTCTCGGCCTGCTTTGACGCCTGCCCGGACAGCTCAACCTGACCTAATTTCGTAACGCCTTGCACCAAATCTGCAATCTCAGGCGTGAACATATCGGACAATTCATCATAGGTCGTATCTGTATCTTCGAGCACGTCATGCAGCAAAGCCGTGCAAACACTGGCTGTGTCCATTTTGAGCTGCGTCAGGATACCGGCCACCTCAATTGGATGGGCATAATATGGATCGCCACTGTGACGTTTTTGCTCCCCATGCGCTTTAACAGAGAAAACATAGGCTTTGTTCAGCAAAGCTTCATTGACCGCAGGGTTATATTCGCGGACCTTGTCGACAAGTTCCCATTGCCTTAAAAAACGCACAGGGGCGCTGTCTTGTGCATTAGGAGCAGAAATATCCGTGACTTCGTTCATCATCAAAGCATAGGCCTGTTCGGCAAGGCGAGCAACGGGCAAGACTCGCTTGCTGTGCAAAAATGCAACAATGCGGGCGAAATGACTAAGCCTTGCAAGATTTTAACGTGAATGGAGACCATTTAGCTGTAAAATATGGCCATGTTTAATCGCATCATCACACCCCTTTTGGGTCTTACCTTGCTTAGCGCGGCCTTGCACAGTCCTGCCGCAGCGCAAGTTCCGGTCAATAGCCGGTTGATGATATCTGGGAACTGCTCGGGCTGTGATCTCTCCGGCCGCGACATGAGCCAACTCACCCTAACAGGGGCAGATTTCACCAATAGCGTTTTCAATCATGCCGATTTATCGGGGGGTGAATTTGATGGCTCCAATCTATCCGGCGCGCATTTTCGCCGTGCTTATTTAATCCGCACAAAGGGAAATACCGTGAATCTGTCGCGCGCAGTTCTTTCGGACGCAATGATGAATGAAGCGCATTTAACGGCGTCAAATTTATCAGAAACAGATTTACGGCGCGCCGATATGAGCGGCGGAGTGTTCACAGGCAGCGACTTCACCGCAGCACGTCTTACAAATGCCTCCGCAACGCAAGCCGATTTCACCCAAGCTAAATTTCATAGCGCGCAGCTTGACCACGCCAATTTTGAAAATGCTATATTCACAAGTGCTGAATTTAAAGACGCCAAATTCGGTCACGCTTATCTTGATGGCGCAAGTTTTGAAGACGCGGATTTATCAGGCGCAGATTTATCAGAGACGCGCGGCCTAACCCAAAACCAACTCGACCAAGCTTGCGGCAGTCACAGCACCAAACTTCCGACAGGAAACAAAACGCTACGGATTTGCCCTAAAAACATGCTCATTGCCGCGAGCACGCCTGATATTGCGGTCAGTGATCGCACGCGCCGGCGCGCAATCATTGACGGCGTAGATTATGGCCCCAAGCTTGATCAACTTGAGCGCACGCGTAAAGACTTACGTGAAACTTTGGCGACGATTGATCGCGCCATCGAAGCCCTGCCGCCGCGCGGATCAGCGGCAGCACGCGCAGAATTGCAATTTAGCCGCCGCCAGATCGTTAAAATGATGGACAGGCTCTAGCCAAGCTTAATCGCCGTGCGTCTAAATAAGCTACGAATAGCGAAATTTGAGACAACCCGCTGCACGCCCGGAAGACGCGTCAGCACATCTTGATGCAAGCGCTCATATTCTGAGGGATCAGACACCAGCACCCGCATGATATAATCAGAGTCCCCTCCCATGAGGTAGCACTCCATAATCTCATCAACTTGCTCTACGGCATGCTCAAACAATTCTAATGTTTCGCGGCGCTGATTATCCAGCGTTGCTTGAACGAAAACAGAGGTCTTTTTGCCCACTTTGCGCGCAGATATGATCGCCACATATTTATCAATAATGCCTGTGTCCTCGAGACTCTTGACGCGCCTGTGGCATGCCGACGGAGACAGGTTAACCCGCTCAGCCAAGTCAAGGTTGGTCAATCGTCCATCAGATTGTAACTCTGAGAGGATGTGTTTGTCTTTAATATCCATAAATTCGATACTTTCATCATTTTTGACACTATTATTCGAACAATCTGTATTTTTCTATTAAAATTACC
>CALKXN010000080.1 GCA_938003555.1 uncultured Robiginitomaculum sp.
TTAACTGGGCTTGATTCAGATCACTGGTGCCAATTTTGACTTCGACCAAGGCGCTCCATGATGTTTTCTGATCAAGAGATATGAGCGCGTCAGGTATGTCCTTATCTGTCACCCGCCCTCCGATCGAGGGGCGTAGAAGGCAAGAATAATCGTCTCCGCTCTTGTAAGCCTTTTGACCAATCGTATTTAGAAGAGCATCGCGAAAAGGATAAACAAGGTCAATTACCGAGAAAAAGATGCATGTTGCGCGGTCTTCGAGACCATTTGCCATCATCGGAAACAGTGTTGCGGCTTGACCGCCTTTGAATGGTTCTGACATAATCCCCCCAGATAATTACTTTGTCTTATTCAGTGTTCGATTTTTTTTGCCCCACTTGTCAACAAGAAAACAGTTTAGAGTTGTTTTCGGAAAAACTTAATGTCCAACGAAACCCCAAAAGAAACGCTCAAACGCGCGCTGGCTTATACGGCGAAAGCCTTGTCGGGTGACCAAGAGCTTGAGGTGAGTTTTGGCGGGGAGATTGCGGGGATTACGCGCGGGCAGATGAGTCTGCCCAACCCGCCGTCAAAGCCCACGGATGGCGCACTCGCAAAAGCGCGCGGCGAAGCGGACGCGCTTGCGCTGCGCCTTGCCTTTCATGACGCCGATATATTTGCGGCGAGCCAGCCCAAGCACGGCACGCCGCGCGCAATATATGAAGCGCTAGAGCAGGCCCGCGTCGAGAGTATTGGCGCAAAGTCGCTGGCGGGGGTTTCCGATAATTTGCAGGCCGCAAATGATGCCCGCGCGCGCCGCAAAGGCTTTCACAAAGGCGGACTGGAAAAAGACGACTTCCCCATCCACGAAGCCGTTGGATTGCTGGCGCGCGAAGTGTTCTCAGGCCGAAAGCTTCCGGCTGGAACCGCAGGCATTATGGATGTGTGGCGCGATCACATTACGTCGGCGGGCGGGGACACGCTGGCCAAATTAGCCGGCGATCTGGAGAACACCGAAGGGTTCGCAAGGCTCGCCCGCGACTTTATTACCGACCTGTCTTATGGCGATGATTTAGCAGAGCCCGAAGAGAGCGACGAGGCCGAAGAGGAAAGTTCCGAGCAGGAAGACCAAAACCCTAACGCGCAAGACGAGCAGGAAGAGCAAGACACGCCCGGCCAGATGGAAGTGGCCGAGGCCGACAGTCAAGACGAAGCGGGCGATGATCAAACGGACGAAATTGACGCCGATATGATTGAGGGCGATAGCGACGATTCCAGTGAAGACGCCGCCTCGACCACCCCGCCCCAGCGCGGCGCGCGGCATAATTCCGGCCCCGAATATGGCGTCTATACCACCAAATTTGACGAAACGATTAAGGCCGAAGATCTGTGCGATAATGAGGAACTCACCCGCCTACGCGGTTATTTGGACGGCCATATGGCGGGACTGTCCAGCGTCATTTCGCGTCTGGCCAATCGCCTGCAACGCCGCCTCCTCGCGCAGCAGCAGCGCAGTTGGACCTTTGATTTAGAGGAAGGCATGCTGGACACGGCGCGCCTGACGCGCGTGGTCACGGACCCCATGCAGCCTTTGTCATTCAAAGAAGAAAAAGAAACCGATTTCCGCGACACTGTGGTTTCAATCGTGATTGATAATTCCGGCTCTATGCGCGGGCGGCCGATTATGGTTGCCGCCGTATGCGCCGATATTCTCGCCCGAACCCTAGAGCGCTGCGGGGTGAAGGCTGAAATTTTAGGATTTACCACCAAGGCGTGGAAAGGCGGCACGAGTTTCCAAGAGTGGCTTAGCGCCGGGAAACCCAAAACGCCGGGACGCCTGAATGATCTGCGCCATATTATTTATAAATCCGCCGATATGCCGTGGCGCCGCGCCAAGAATAATCTGGGCCTGATGATGCGCGAAGGGTTGTTGAAAGAGAACATTGACGGCGAAGCGCTCGAATGGGCGTTATCGCGCTTGCAAGCGCGCCCCGAGCAGCGCCGCATCATGATGGTCATATCCGACGGCGCGCCCGTCGACGATGCTACGCAGAGCCATAATACATCCGGCCTATTAGAGGCGCATCTGCGTCAAGTCATCGATAAGATTGAGAATCGCACTTCTGTTGAGCTCGTCGCCATCGGCATCGGCCACGACGTCACCCGCTGGTACTCCCGCGCCGTAACAATAATGGACGTCGAACAGCTCGGCGGAGCCATGACAGAAAAGCTAGCGGAACTTTTTGACGAAAAACCCAAGGGCATGCGCGGGCGAAAGAAACGCGGGCGAGCGGCTTAATTTCATTTAAGCGGCCCTCTTCGAGTTAAATTTTACGCTGAACCGTGATAGGCGTCACGCCGCGAAACCTCATTACACATCATATTACACCTCCTTTTCATGTGGAGATATAATATGCCAAATTTTACAAACTTAGACCTTAGACGCGACGCCACCGCATTCATTCCGTGGCGCCCATGGTGGTTTCGCAAGTGCAAGCCTCGCATTCTTGTCGTCACCGATGGCGGACTAAATTATCGTTCAAATAGCGGTTTCGGGCTGTCGCGCTTTATTGAAGCGATTGCGCATCACAGCTCTTCGACGCTCAAGCCCCAAGTGACGCTCGCTCATCGTAATGGTCACATAACACCCATTACGATTGCCAATGTCAGTTATGATGTCGCGACAGGCTTCAATTTTGCGAATGCGACACCGGCGGTCACACTTTCCCATTATGACCAAGTGTGGTTATTTGGCGTTAGCGGCTCCCCCATTTCAAACGCGGAAGTTCAAGTTCTCTCTGACTTTATGAATTCCGGCGGCGGCGTTTTTGCGACGGGCGACCATGCTGCATTGGGATCAGGTATGGGGGCGCGCCTGCCGCGCATTAGACATATGCGCGAATGGAACGCCGTGCCGATGGGGCTTGAAGCCTTGCCTCTTGCCCTTGAGCGTATTGATACGGTCACAAATCCAGGCCCCGATGGCGCCTATCAATTTGAGGATCAATCCGATGATATACCGCAGCGGATATTCCCAAATTATAGCGTCACAGGGCCAGGATTTGGCAATTGGACAGCCACGATACACCCTGTCCTAAGATTACCCGGAGCGATGGCGACGCGCGATACGAGTGCTGCAAATTTTGCAACAGGAAGCGGCTTGCAGCACAATAGTCATTTCTTTTCTAATGACATGGACTGCTTGCCGGATCATCCGCACGAAAGTGAATGTTACGAAGTCTCTACGACGACAAATGCAAATGAGCTTAACGGCACATTTAATCTTGCCGGGCTTAATTTTGCAGAGTTTCCGGCGAAAGCTTCCGGCGGCGGTAAAGTGGGCTCTGAAATCCTCGCCTTTGCCGTCTCAGGGGGCCGCACAGTGTGGAACGGAGCCTGGAAGCCGCCTGTTCGTCCGCGTATGTTTGGCGCAATGTCAGGCTTTGACGGACATCTCGCAAATCCGCTCCCCGGTAAAGCGGCGCGTCCGGGACGCATTATGTGCGACGCAACATGGCATCATTTTGTGAACGTCAATTTGGATGGCATTGGCAGCAGTCGTCAGGGCCTAGGCAGTTGGGCGGGCAATGTGTTTTCCCCCTCTCCGGCGCTTCTTAAAATCTACAAATATTATCAGAATATGGTGAGTTGGTTACAACCCTCAAACCGTGTGTGGTGTAGATATGTCATTTACGTGCACCATGTTTTGGTCCGCAGTGACATTGCGGAAGAGTTTTTTGACATTCAAGGCATCAAAGACCCCAGAGAAGTCACGGCTTTGGGCCTCGCGCTTGCCAGTCAAATTGACAGAGAATTTGGGGCGGGTGCTGCATTTGAACTTGTCCGCTCAGGTTTAAATGAAGTGCGCGGCGGTCAAGAAATCGCGCAATTGCTCGGCACGCATGAGGCGAAACTTTCCCCGGATGATGCCGCCAATATATTTGGCTTCACGCTCGGACAAATTGCGAAGAGCATTATTCCGAAAATGCCGCTAAATGTGGATGAAAAATTTGAAGAAAGCGGTCGGTCAGAAAAACTCCATGAAGACCTTGAGAGTATCGTTCAAAAGAAAATTTCATCCTTTGCGAAAGAAGCAGTCGAGATTCAAATGAAGGCGATCTCAGATCAGTCCCGACGCAGTAGAGCTGCGCTGAAACGAGCGACGGATTAAAGACACGCCGCCATCATCACATAATGAATAAGCCCGCTCAATTGAGCGGGCTTATCTGTATTGAAATTATCAGCAAGATTTTAAGCCGCTTTGAGCTGTTTATAGCCGGTAAAGCTAATCATCTGTTTGGTGCGTTCACACCACAGCGCCAGCTTCACGCATTTAAAGCTTTGCCACAATGTCAAGCGCCCAACCTGTTTGAGCTCAGGGTGAGCCTTTAAGATTTTGGGCAAATGATAAAATGGAATACGGCTAGACAGGTGATGGACGTGGTGCACACCGATATTGCCTGTAATCCACATCAGCGGCGCGGGAAGGTCGTAATAGGAGCTACCCTGCAGCGCGGCATGTTCACGGTTCCATTCGCCAGTTCGTGACCAATGGGTTTCGTCAAATTGATGCTGCACATAAAACATCCAGACCCCGATAGAGGCCCCAATCAAGATTGTCGGCACTTGGATCAGCAAAAAGGCTTTGATCCCCACGCCCCAGATTAAAAGCGCGTAAAGCGCGATCACGCCGGCATTTGTCGCCATCGCGCTAATCCACGGTTGAGACTTGTTCAGGCGATCTCCCCATGGCAGGCGATGCTGCATGATAAAGACATAAGCTGGGCCAATGCCGAACATGACGACAGGGTGACGATAGGCGCGATATTTGAACTTCCCAAATTTGGATAGCGCGTCATATTCCGCCACGGTCAGCGTGATAATATCATCGCCAATGCCGCGGCGGTCCAGATTTCCGGAACCTGCATGATGAAGCGCATGGCCGCGCTTCCACACATCATAAGGCGTTAAGGTGAGCACGCCAATGACGCGCCCGACCCAATCATTGGCGGCCTTGTGCGAGAACATCGCGCTGTGCCCGCAATCATGCTGAATAATGAAGAGGCGAACAATGAAGCCTCCGGCGGGGATAACGCCGAGAAGCGCCCAATATTGACCCATGCCCAGCAAAGCCCACATCCCCGACCACAGCGCCAAAAGCGGCGCCAAAGTGATAATCACTTCCCAGATAGCACGGCTGTCTTTGGGATTACGGTAGGGCGCAAGGCGGGCAAACCAAGTCTTTGCGGTAGTAGGCATATGATGTTCTCTGTCATGAATTTCGAATCTGAGCCCACCGTGGGGGGAATTGGGTTTCTAAACAATGAAACCCCGCAGATTATGACCAATAAGACATAAAAAAACCCGCCTCAGAGGGCGGGTTGTCTTAAAATCTAAGTTAAAGCTTATGCAGCTTCGACTTCTGCCGTCTTTTTGATCAAGGCGCGCTTAATCTTTTTGGCTTTTTCAGTCAGTTTGGCGTTTTTTGTGCCTGTAAGGAAGCCGTCAAGGCCGCCTTTAAATTCAACAGTACGCAAAGTCGCTGCTGTGATGCGGACACGGTATTTTTGGCCCAGCGCTTCGGAAACCAAAGACACATTACACAGATTAGGTTCAAAACGACGACGTGTGCGACGCTTTGAATGGGATACGTTATTTCCGGACATTGGGCCGGTGCCGAGTAGATCGCAAGTGCGGGACATTGTAATTCCTCACAGAATAGTAATTTGGTTAGGCGTGGCTACACCCTTAAAGGGGTCACGCAAAGATGGCGGGACATAAACTATTCGTGAGGCCACCGTCAACCCGTGTGCTGTTCATAATTGGGCTAATATCCATACTATATAGAGTTATTACACGTCTTATCCCCCAATAGACGTAAAAGGGCAATATTTTGAAAGGTTTGATGATGACAAAACGCATTAAAACTCTCGTTGTAACAACCGCCATGTTGACGCTCGGCGTCGCTATTGGCGCTATGATTCCCGCTCTCGCGCAGGCACAGGCCACAGAAGCGCGCGCAGCGATCACGGCACCTTCCGCTGATTTAATCACCCGTTTTAAGGTCGACTATACAGGTTCGCTCTTTATTTTCCCGCTCGGCGAGATGACCGTCACAGGCGCAAAAGACAGCAATAGCTATAGCATGCGCGCCGATATGCGCGCCGCCGGCCTGGGTAAAATCGCCAAAGACGGCAATATGTGGTCCACCAGCCAAGGCTTTTTTCGCCAAAACAGCGTGCGCCCTATCAATCACGTCATTCAAAAGTTAAATGAGAAGGGCCGCCGCGTTGAGATCAATTATGACGGCGCCGGAAACCCGACATCCAGCATTGTGCCGCGTTTTGGCTCTATGGGCGTGCCGCCCGCAAATGAGGTCGAGCGCCGCAACTCTGTCGATGCACTCTCCGCGATCATGCAATTTATGTCCATTGGGCATGTCTATGGCTCTGAGCCTTGCACTGGCTCCATTCCGGTCTTTGACGGCAAGCAGCATTTTAACATGAACTTGACCCCTGCCGGCAATAAGACGCTTAACCAAAGCAGCTATAAGGGCGAGACCGTGCGCTGTAATCTTTATATGGAAAATGTCTCCGGCTATGACCCCGAAGATCTCTTGACCGAAGAAGAAGCCAGCACACCGCTCGTGATCTATTTGGCCGACTATCAGGACGCCAAAATGTGGGTCCCTGTGCGTTTTGATTATCGCGTCTCCGGTATCAAAGTAAATATCCGCGCAACAGATATCCATATTGTGACCGCGCCGAAGGAGTAGTTTAAAACTATCCCTGTTTTAAACGGGGATATATGTTTTGGCGTTTACCCTGACCCTTTGCGATTCTCCGTCCTTCCCACCCCGCTCATCCCTGCGCAGGCAGGGATCTGTTCTGTGACGCGTAAGATATTGTAAGTGCGCGTAATTTCCGCTCGTATCGAAAGATATACTCATGCGGCGGGGCCGCAGCTTTGCAAAAGATCCCTGCCTGCGCAGGGATGAGCGGGAGGAGAGTTTAGCGCTTCAAAATCAAGGATATAGTTTTTTTACGCCGTGTCTTTCAATTCTGCCCTATATTGAAGCTGTCCTTATCTCACAGGGCAGGCAAGCGATCGTTGGCTGGCTGGAGATAGGGCGGTATGGGAGAAATGGCGATTAAACGTATCGTCAGGACTCCCGCGAGCGAGAGCTAAAGCGACCAAAACTCGCCGGTGGCCGTTCGCAGCAATATCGCCGTGCGGTGGTGGAGCTTATCCTCGGATGAGTGAAGCCGCTTGAGCCCTATCACCCGCTCAAGGTGA
>CALKXN010000081.1 GCA_938003555.1 uncultured Robiginitomaculum sp.
CTATCTGAAGCCTTGGAGGTTGAGGTCATAGCTTCTGATCTTATTAATGTACGAGAGATTCGCGCCAGTGAGTATTTCGGCAAGGGTAAGCTTGACGATATGAAAGCTGTAATAAGCGGTCATGACGTCGACCTGCTTGTCGTCAATACGAATATCGCGCCAATCCAGCAGAGAAATTTAGAGAAAAAGCTTGGGATCAAAGTCATTGATCGTTCCGGGATGATTCTTGAAATCTTCGGCCTTCGCGCGGCGACCAAAGAAGGTAAGCTTCAGGTCGAACTTGCGCGTCAAAATTACGAGCGCTCGCGCCTTGTGCGCACATGGACCCATTTGGAACGCCAGCGCGGCGGGCAAGGCTTCTTGGCTGGTCCCGGTGAAACGCAAATTGAGAGCGATCGCCGCATGCTGGATATGCGTATATCCAAATTGAAACGGCAAATTGATGATGTTCGCCGCACGCGTGCTTTACAACGCAAGAAACGTCAGCGCGCACCGGAACGCGTTGTCGCGCTTGTCGGCTATACCAATGCTGGCAAGTCGACATTGTTTAATCGCGTTACGGACGGCAATGTTTTGGTCAAAGATATGCTCTTTGCAACGCTGGATACGACCCATCGCTTAATGGAGTTGCCCAGCGGCAGCGAAGCTATTCTGTCTGATACGGTTGGGTTCATCTCTGATCTCCCGACGGACCTTATTACGGCGTTTCGCGCAACACTCGAAGAAGTGCAGGAAGCCGATTTGATCCTGCATGTGCGTGACGTAACGGACCCGCTGTCTGAGCAGCGCCGCGATATCGTTGAAGAGATTCTAAGCGGCTTAGGCGCAGGTCCAGAGCATGGCCAAGCTATTTTGGAAGTTTTAAACAAAGTCGATTTGCTCGATGATGAAGAGGGTGAAGCTGTCGTCAGTTCGGCAAGTCGCCGCTTATCCGACGAAGATAATGTCGGCGCAATTGGCGTCTCCGCGCTTAAAGGCGCCGGCATTGAGCGCTTGCTGGCGCGTATTGAACAAATGCTCGGCGCAAGTGATGAGGTCGTGAATACGCTTATTCCGCCCTCACAATTTGCAGCGCGCGCATGGCTCTTTGAGCATGGCGAGGTTCTTTCCGAAACAATTACATCGAAAGGTGCAAGCGAAATTGAAGTGCGTTTGCGCGCATCAGATGCCGGGATATATCGCAGCAAACACTCAGATTTATTAGTGCTTTAGCGGCGCTCTTTCATCTTAGCGGCCTGCCAAAGCGCTTCCATGTCATCCAGACTCATTTCTGCTAAATCGTCACCCGCTGTCTCTTCGACAGATTTGAAGCGTGATGAGAACTTTTTATTTGCAGCTCGCAAGGCTTCTTCGGCATCCACGCCCATATGCCGGGCTAGGTTGACCGCAGCAAAGAGAAAGTCGCCGACCTCCTCATGGATGTGGGCTTGATCTGCTTCGGCGTGGGCTTCGCGAATTTCTTCAGCTTCTTCCTTGAGCTTATCGAGCACAGGTTCAATATCCGGCCAATCAAAGCCAACCCGCGCGGCGCGTTTTTGAAGTTTCTGAGCGCGCAGTAGCGCAGGAAGTCCCAAGGCTACGCCGTCTAATACGCTGACTTTGACACCTTTGGCTGCGCGCTCTGCGGCTTTGTGCTCTTCCCATGCTAATGTCTGCGCGTCGGCGTCTTCGACATTAACGTTACCAAAAACATGCGGGTGACGCCGCACCATTTTCTCAACAAGGCTATTGGCGACATCATCAAGTGAGAACGCGCCGTTTTCATCCGCCATCTGCGCGTGGAAAACGACCTGCAAGAGTAAATCACCCAGTTCGTCACGTAGCTCCGCCATATCGCCATTGGCAATTGCCTCGGCAACTTCATAGGCTTCTTCAATAGTGTATGTGACGATAGAGGCAGAGGTTTGCTCTATGTCCCACGGGCAACCTGTATCCTTATCGCGCAGACGGGCCATAAGCTCTTTGGCGCGCGCCATAGGCGTTTCGCCAAGTTCCATAATGTCAAATGTGCTCATTTGCGCCGTCCATATAGCCATAGGCCGCATAAGACCAATAAAGTCAGGCCATAGGCCGTCCAGACGACGAAATTATATTTGTCAAAATCTGGTATCATTTTGGCATCTTTGTCAAAGTGGCCTGCGCCGGTTTTGTCTTACGCATCATTGCTTCGTCGCGCTGAATACGAATGTCGCGCATCACGCCGCGTAGCACGACCCAGCCATAGAAAAATGTTATACCAAAAAACATTAGCATAAGCGGTAGCATCATCGAACTTTCCAGCCCGGGGCTGTTGGGCGCCATAATTGTTGCCTTTTGATGCAAAACATCATCCCACCAATCCACGCTAAACTTAATGATGGGCAGATTGATTGCGCCCACCATGGCGACGATGCCAGCAATACGCGCCGCAAGTTTCTTATTATCTATCGCGGACCATATGGCGATATATCCCAGATATATGAATAGCAGGACAAGTGTTGAAGTGTTGCGACCATCCCACACCCACCATGTCATCCAGCTTTGTGACCCCCAAAGGCTCCCTGTCGCAAGGGCCAAGGCTGTGAACACTGCGCCGGGCAGGGCGCAATTATAGGCGACGCGATCGGCTAAGGGGTGCCGCCATACAAAACTAATAAAGCTCATCACGGCGATAGCGCTATATCCGGCCATGGCGACCCATGCGCTTGGAACATGGACATACATAATGCGTACGCCCTCGCCAAAACCTTTGGCCGCAGGCGACGCGTAGAGCCCGAAATAGAGCCCCGCGAGAATCAATACTGCGGCAAGCCAGCCAAAGATACGTGCTGCAGGGTTTGCAAAGCGCTCGAAGCGTTTAGGGTTTGAGAGCCAGTTAATCATCCGTCTTCCATAATGGCTTGGAGAATTGCTGCAATAGCCGGAATGGCCGCAGCCACTGAAAGGCAGCTAACACCGAGTAATGCAACGCCGTCTTGCGCAAATCCAAATTGCGCATATTTCTGCGCAAAGCCCAGTCCAAATATAAGCGTTGGCACAAGCAATGGCAGACTAATTAAAATCACTACCACGCCGCCTTGGGACAGACGTAATGTCGCCGCGCCCGCAACCATGGCATAAGATAATATAGCCGGACTACCGATGAACAGGCTAAACGTGACCCCAAAT
>CALKXN010000082.1 GCA_938003555.1 uncultured Robiginitomaculum sp.
ATTGATTTAATTGTCGCGCGCGGCAATACTGGTCCTAATTTGGTCTATCTTAATAACGGCTCCGCGCAATTTACCGAGGCCGGAGCTGCGGCTGGGCTAGCGCTGCCTGATGGCGGACTGCAAAACTACAAAATGAGCGGACCAACGCTTGCCGATATTGATGCAGATGGAGATTTAGACCTTTTCATCGGCGGACTGGACGGAGACCCCAGCCTTATATTTCGTAATGATGGAAGCGGCGTCTTTACCGATGTCACCGCAGGGTCGGGCTTAGATACAATGACGTCAAAGAACACCGTCTCAGCCAGCTTTGGGGATTATGATCAAGACGGGGATTTAGACTTAGTTATGGCCCATTGGGGAACGCCCCGAAATCAAAACGCCCCAGGTGACAGCGAAGTTTTATGGCGTAACGACACTGACGCAGGCGGAATCAAATTCACCTCTGTAAGTGAAGAATCGAATGTATCTGCCCAAATTCCGTTTAATATTAGCAGCGGAGTATTGGGCGCAAATTTTGACTATAGTTTCGCGCCCAGTCTCGTTGACATAAATAATGATGGCTTTCCCGACCTTTTGATGGTCATTGATTTCCAAGGCACGCGATATTTCGAAAATAATACAGACGGTACATTTACGGATCGCACAGATAAAACTCAGATAAATGAAACCAATGGTATGGGCAGCGCAATTGGCGACTTTGATAATGACGGTGACCCCGACTGGTTTGTATCTTCCATCGATAGCAGTCGATTATATCTCAACACGAATGGCCTTTACTCGAACACAACCGATACGGCTCTTGTCAATGATGGGGGATGGGGATGGGGCAGCTGTTTTGCTGACTTTAACTTGGACGGACATTTAGACATCTATCAAACAAATGGATGGCAGACAGATGGCGGCAATCCAAGTGAACCATATAATGCTGATGCGTCGCGGCTTTGGATTAATAATGGCAGCGGTGTTTATTCCGACCGCGCCGCTGCATATGACATCAAAGAGTTTGATCAAGGCCGCGCAATTGTCTGCGCTGATTTTGACAATGATATGGATACGGATATTTTACTCCTCACCACATCAGCGACCAAGTCAGCCAGATTATGGCTGAATGACAATAGCAGTGAGCCCGCAGTGAAAGTTCGGTTGCAAGGTCCGGCAAATAACCCCTACGGCATTGGCAGCGTCATTGAGGCCCTGAACGGGTCCGGCACGCAAACCCGATGGGTCGGCGTGAATAGTAGCTTTACTGCCCATAATCCGACGGAAGAAATATTTGCGCTCGGCAACAACAGCGCCGTCAACATTACCGTGACGTGGCCGGATGGCAGCACAAGCGTGCAAAACGGCGTCAGCGGCGGCGAGACTATCACCATTAGCGCGCAATAATTTACTTCCGCGCCTCGCCCCTACCCTTGGCCAGCGCTTTGATCATGCCGCGAAAGGTGCGCACTTCTTGCTCTGTGAATTGCCCGCGAATGAGGGGCGCGCGAATGTTGTTTTTCATCAGCGGCGTTTTTTGCGGTGGATAGAAGAACCCCGCTTTTTCCAGCTCGTCCTCAAGGTGCTCCATCATTAGCGTTAGGTCTTTGCGCGGGGCGGGAAGCGGGGCGGGATTGTCAAAGAAATCCGGCGGCGCGGTGCTCTCGCGGCTGCCCCAAATATAGCTAAACACCGCCACGGCCTGCGCGAGGTTAAGCGACTGAAAGGCCGGGTTAATCGGATAGGTCAGGATAAAGTCGCACAGCACCACATCATCATTGGTTAGGCCAGATTTTTCCGGGCCGAACATGATGCCGCTGGCGATCCCGCTCGCTTGGCATTTGACCAATTGCGGCCCGACCTCGCCTGTGCCGATCACGGGAATTTCCAGCTCTCTGCGGCGCGCCGTGGCCGCCATGATGAAGGATAAATCCGCTACGGCATCGGCGGTCGTTTCAAATAGCTTGGCATTATCCAGCAGCGGCGCCGCCCCGCTGGCCAATGCATAGGCGCGCTCATTGGGCCATCCGTCGCGCGGAGCCACGACGCGCAAATCCGTCAGCCCGAAATTGAGCATAGCGCGCGCGGCCGCGCCAATATTTTCGCCCATTTGCGGCTGCACGAGGATCACCGCCGGCTGCGGCCCCGCATCTATCGCGGCGCGCTCTTGGCCCATTTGATCCTTGAGGCTTTTATCCCTGCGGCGGCGCTTGGCGCTGCGCGCGGCGGCGTCCAGATTATCTGCGGTATTATCATGGCTCATATGCGGCCCTGCCCTTTAACTTCGGCGCGGCGCATGTTAAGCCGCCGCAAATTCTACAAACCCCACGTTACAGAGGACATTATGGCAAAAATCAAGGTGAACAATCCGGTCGTCAACATGAATGGCGACGAGATGACACGTATAATTTGGGATATGATCATTGATCGTCTCATTAAACCGTATTTGGACATTGATCTACTTGATTATGATCTGTCTATCCAAAGCCGCGACGCAACGGATGATCAGATCACAATCGACGCCGCCCATGCGATCCAGAAATGTAATGTCGGCATTAAATGCGCGACTATTACGCCGGATGAGCAGCGCGTCGAAGAATTCGACCTGAAGAAAATGTGGCGTT
>CALKXN010000083.1 GCA_938003555.1 uncultured Robiginitomaculum sp.
CAGAGCTTCTGCCCAATTTTACAAAGGCCTTTAAATGACCCATGCCTCGCTCGTCTTTGACCTTGACGGTACCCTCGTTGACACCGCGCCGGATTTGATACGTGTGCTGAATGATGTGATCGCAGATGTAGGAGTTGGCGCGGTTGACTACGCCGCTCTACGTAATCTGGTAGGTTATGGCGCGCGCGCCCTCATCATCAAAGCGCTATCGGATGCTTGCGTGAGTGTTAGCGACAACAAAATTGATGTCATGCAGGCCGAATTTCTACGCCTTTATGCCGATGATATTGCGCAAAGATCTGCACCATTTGAGGGCATCACTGAGACGCTCGCATTGCTTAAGCGCCAAGGATACGCCCTGTCTGTCGCGACAAACAAACCCGGATGGCTGGCACGACCGCTTTTAGACGCGCTTAATATGACGCATTATTTTGATAATATTGTCGGCGGAGATGAACCAAAGGCCAAAAAGCCCAATGCAGCGCATATATTTGAAGCCTGTGGTCATCGCGGCCGCAGCCCCATAGTCGTCATCGGCGATAGCGGCCCGGATGCTGGCGCGGCCATCAATGCTGGAGCGCACTGCATCATGATGGCTTATGGCTACTGCCCTGTCCCCATTGAGTCATTAAAGGCGGACGTGATCTTGCGAAAATTTCGCGAGATCCCATCCGCCTTAAACGCTTTGCTTAGGTAGGAAAGAGAGAGAGAGAGAACCTACCGAAGAAATAAATTAAGCAAAGTTTTCAGTATTTGATGTCGGAACGCCATTGACCATGTTCGAACGCACATCTGTGCGCGCAGAACGCATGGACGCTAAGAAGCCGCCCGGGATTAAGTCAACCTTGACGTCTTTTCCGCGCTCAGCCCAATAGGCTTCAATTTTTTCTTTGATGCGAAGCGCACCGTCTTTTGTACAATAATCACCAGTCATAAGACCCTCTGTGTCTGTGGCGATAATCTTGTAAAAAGTTCGCCGTGTTAATCATGTGGAGGATTGCCTCCGATAAGGTGTAAGTAACATTTGATATTAGTATTTCAACCTAAAACTCAAATTATTTTGGTTATATATTTGTAATTCGAAAATTCGAAACTTTCAGTATTCATTCATAAATAGTCCATTTGAGGCTATTTTTATTCATTTTTCTAACATTTTCCGTAGTTTAGAGATGGTTAAGCTCTTAATATTATCTAATATATTATAAGTTTGATTTATATTTTCTCCTCTATAGTGTAAATGAAGATGATAAGTTTCGGCAAAAAGCTAAAAATCGCACGACTAGAGCAAGGGCTTTCACAAGCCCAGCTTGGCGGATTATGCAATGTTAGCCAGCCGACAGTGGCCAGTTGGGAGCGAAATGCCCACGCCCCGCGCCGAATTACTGTTGTTCGAATCGCCGCTGCGCTGGGATTAACCCCCACATTTTTCACAACAGACGGGCCGCCTGACGCGCTACCCGTTGATGGCCCGCGCTTAATGCAAGTCCCTGTGCTGGAGTGGCCAAGCCGCTACGCAGCTCTCTCAGCGGCGCCTGTGCGGCGATACTTACCGATTGGCACAACAGCGCAGCGCCCGATCGCCCTCCCCCTAGAGGATATGGCGATGAACGCTATTGGGCCGCTCGGCAGCCTCGTCATCATTGATATTTCAGATGGAGATGTTGAAGAAGGTCAAATCGCCCTGCTTGCCCAAGCTGGCGAGCGGCCGATACTGCGCCGCATAGCCAGCGGCGGCGCCTATTTCGAAACTGCGCCGCTACGCGGCCCAGCTATGTCAAAAGAAATCGGCGCGCACACAATTCGCGGGCGCGCCGTCATGGTGATTAGTGAGCTTTAGTCTTTAAAGGTCTCTGTCAAAGCGACATGGTCACCTGCCCCCGCTGCGATTTGCTTACGCATCACGAATAATACGGCAAAAGCCACGATCAAAATAAGCGGGAATATGGCGAGATTTGACATCGCCGTCTGCCCTGCAACAACTTCAGCTGCGTCGCCTGTCACACCGCTTTCATTAGCCTGCTTGCGTGCCGCGTCAATCCAGCCGCCAATGACGGGGTTCCAGAATGTAAGCGCGAACATCCCTGCTGCGCCAAGAAGCGACATGCCCAGCGCGCCGGAGCGCGGAATATACTCAGACACAAATCCAACCATAGTCGGCCAGAAGTAACATACGCCAATCGCAAAAATCAGCGCGGCCAGATAAATCATACCGCCGCTCGCGACGCTCATGAAAAATAGGCCCAGACTTGTCACGACCGCAGACATGAGCAACACGCCAACAGGATTAAGGGCGTGAATAACCGGCCCCGCAAAGAAGCGGCCAACCGCCATGACGCCCGTAACCATCGCCAGAACGATCATTGAATTTGCGCCTGTGCTGCCGAGAATCCGCTCAACCCATTGCTGCGTCCCCAGTTCTGACGTTGTGGTCAACGTCATGATTGCCATCATAATGAACAGCAAAATCACATCACGCCAATTATTGCCGCGCTTACGAAGTAGAACCGCAAGCAAAACAAAGACACCCGCTAAAACAAGAAGTTTACCGGCAACAGTTTTGAAAAAGGCGAGCGTCGAAGATAGATCAACAAGCCCGAGCAAGGCCAGCAAACCCAGCACTGCGACCAACATGAGGAGCGTAAACATGCTCACTGGCGCGCCTTTTACTCTTTCAGGGAATTTCGTTGTAAAGATCAGGAAGCCATAAATCGCGGTTGGAACTAACATAATACCAATTTGTGACTGCCAGCTCATATTCAGCTGAGTCCCCATGATATAGGCCGCAACGGCGCCGATAACGATGCCGCCCGGGAACCACACATGGAAGCGGTTCAGCATTGTTGTCTTATTGTCCTTATACATGTCCGCAATCATCGGATTACAGGCCGCTTCGACGGCGCCATTTGCAAAACCGATAAAGAAGGTCGACACAAGTAAACCCAAGAAGCCGCTGGCCGTCATGGTCAAAACAAGTCCAAGCAAATGCCCCGCAAAAGCGAAGATCATAATCAACTTCGGGCCAAGCTTCGTGTAGAGATAGCCCAGCAAAACCATAGCTAGCGGGAACCCTAGAAACGCCATCGCATTAACAAAACCTAGCTGCGTATCAGACAGGCCCAGCGTTTCAT
>CALKXN010000084.1 GCA_938003555.1 uncultured Robiginitomaculum sp.
GCGATACCGCCAAAGCCTGCGCCAATGACAATGGCCGTAGGCTTCTCGCCCGTTTTGGTTTCGGGCGCGTCTTTTAACTGAACATTCATGGGCTATTTCCGCTTTTGCTTTTCGCGTTTGATAAAGGCTTTTTCGCTAAAATTATAGAGTGCTTTATATACGGGCACAGGCGGCTTTCCGATGAGAATTCTTAACTTATCTTTTTTCGTAAGCCTATTGCGATAAAAGCGCTCAACGATGCCTTCGGATAGGCCATAAAAGCGTTGAAGAACAGCATAGCGCTTATCGGGAATCGCAGCTTTGAACAGCATTCTGTTGAGTAGCCGCAGGAATTTTTCTTCGTGATAGTGATCCACGCGGTGATAGGCCATTTCATGTTGTAGCTTTTCTGCAAAATCTGGCCAATTTTGCTCGATCATATCACTGACAACGCACGCGCTCTTTAGCGCTTCCGGGAGGCTATACCCTGTTACGGCGTGATAATAACCGCCAACCATGCCAAGCTTAACTGGCGCGCTGTGGGCCGCGCTAACATCTATACCATAGGCTTCATCTACAGCTAAAGTGATCGGCAACACGCCCTTTTCGCGCCGAATTACCTCGTAATCCATTACGCCAAGATTATCGCGAATATAGTCTTTGATGCGCGCATCAACCACTTGGCTTCGTAGCTCCGGCCCATCCGTATAATAGGTATCTTCAACTAAAATTTCAGTATCGGAATAGGGCAAGCAATAGACGAACCGATACCCGCCAAGCTGCTCAACGGTTGCATCCATAATGATCGGGCGTTTCAGCCCGTGCGGCTTAGCTGTCTTGATCATATGACCAACAAATTTCTGATACCCCAGGAAAGTGTTCTCACTTGGCGTAAATCCGCGCGCATCAAGAACGCACTTTGCGCTCAGCTCTTGTCCATCTGATGTCACGACTTTAGTTGCGGAAACCGCATCAACGGAGGCATTTAGCACTATGTCTAACCGTCCGCTGTCAATATGGGGCTGAACGCAAGTGCGTAGAGTCGCGCTATTGCCTGTGCAATACGGGATTCCTAAAGTGCGCTCACGCTTGGGAAACTTCACGTCATAGTTTTCCCATTGATAAGCTATGAATGGCGCAAGCCAGCCGCGCAAAGGCTCTCCTATATCGGTCAGATTAAAAGACCACGTATGATCGCCGGCGATGCGGTCGCTTTGCTCAATAATTTGTATGGTCAGTTTTGGATTAACATCCAGACACCGCCAGGCCGTCATCAAGCCGGAAAGGCCTGCGCCCACAATGATTATATCCGGATTGCTGCTCATATAGTGGTGATAGCAGGCCCCACTCGACTGTCCAGTACTGCCATTTAGGCTGGACAGTTTAGCGCGGTTAAATAGGGTATTGAGCTTAGAGGGAGAGTGCTCATGGCACCCAATTTTGATTTAACAAGCTTTTTGCCATACCGCCTGTCGATTTTGTCGCGGCGTGTCAGTGGACTGATTGCGCGCGAATACGGTCAGCGATTCGATATGACACTCAATGAATGGCGCGTCATGGTCGTCGCCGCTCAAGGTGATCCGCGCACTTCAAGCGACATTTGCCAAATTACGCTTATGGACAAAATGAGCGTCTCGCGTGCTGTAAAAGCACTCGTGATAAAGGATTTTGTGTCTCGGGTTCCGTCCCCGCAAGATCGCCGTTTGCACCATATTACGCTAACTCCGCGCGGCCGTGAAATTTATGCTGAAGTGATGCCCTTGGCGCGCACATATGAAACGAAATTGCTGGCAAGTCTTTCTGATACCGAACACAGCGCTCTTGGCGCAATATTGACCAAATTAGGTGACGCGGCTTTAGATCTAGAGCAGTAAATTAAGATCCATTTGCAGGAAGATCAGGAACATATTCATTGTCGTGCTTTGCAAGAACTTGCGCGGCAATAAATTGGCCATTTGGGGCAATTGACCCAGAGACGACAACCCCCTCGCCCTCACCGAAAAGATCCGGCAAAACCCCCGAATATTTCACAAAGAGAGGCGCGTCGTTTTCAGTAGCTTCG
This sequence comes from uncultured Robiginitomaculum sp., assembly GCA_938003555.1. Lineage (GTDB taxonomy): Bacteria > Pseudomonadota > Alphaproteobacteria > Caulobacterales > Maricaulaceae > Robiginitomaculum. The sequence goes on from CALKXN010000084.1 coordinate 2,042, forward strand.
AAATCAGCAATCATAAATATATGAGACGTTCCGCTTTGGCTTTCAAAGCTTCCCGGCACAACAAGGCCGCCCACACGAAAGACTTCAGACTTAGGAACAAAACCGTCCTTGGTTACCGCGCTTGGACTGTGGAAGAATTGCGTATTGCTGCGAAGGGCCAGTATAAGCAAGCTCACACCGACAATCGCCAGCAGTGCACATGCGAAAAACACAGCCAGTCTTTTATTTTGTTTTGGCGGAGCCATATTCACCTCGTTAAAAAGCGTGCTTATCCACATATAGAGAACTTGGCAATTTCGCCATGCAGGTTAAGAGGGAGCGAAGAGGAAAATTTTTGTTTAGCTTGACCTTAGACAATTGCACGGTGCGGCGCGGCGAACGGACGCTTTTGTCTGGCCTGTCGCTATGCATAAAGCCCGGTGATTTAGTTTGGCTGACGGGGGATAATGGCATTGGAAAAAGCTCAGTGCTTCGCCTCGCTGCAGGACTGCTTCGCCCTGAAATCGGCCGCGTCACATTTAAGCGAAATGATGTTGCAGTTAAGGCTCCGCACATTGTGTCACTCCTCGCCCATGAAACCGGGTTGCATCCTGCCTTGACAGT
>CALKXN010000085.1 GCA_938003555.1 uncultured Robiginitomaculum sp.
CATCAATGGCCAGCACATTCAAATGATGGATGATGCACAGCTCTTAGAGGAGGCAATGCCGTTCTTGGTCAAGGCAAATGATGCAGAGTTAGGAGCCGTTAAAACGGCTCGCATTCTGTCGGCAATGGACGAACTCAAACCGCGATCTAAAACCTTGATTGAGCTTGCAGAGCAAGCCCAATATTTACTCCTTGACCGCCCGCTGGACATCACAGGTAAAGCCGCAAAACTCTTACGGCGCGAAGGTGCAACAGACTTGCTCTCGGCTTTGACTTTGAAGTTGAAAGCCTTAGAAGACACAGACTGGAGCGCGGATGCGGTTCAAATTATCTTAGACCAATTCGTTGCAGACCATGACATCGGATTTGGAAAGGTTGGGCAACCTGTTCGCGCGGCACTGACTGCGGGACATAAATCACCTGACTTGTCTCAAGTGCTTGCAGCGCTGGGACGCGAAGAAACACTCGGCCGTCTAACCGACGCGCTGTCACATAACCCAGAGGGATAAATATGGAAAATAAGATCAAAAATACCGGAACGGCTAAATTGTCGATTGGTGGCAAAGATATCGACTTGCCTATCTATGAAGGTTCAATGGGCGCGCCGGGCATTGATGTCCGCGGTCTTTACAAAGCCTCCGGCCACTTCACATTTGATCCTGGCTACACATCGACATGTTCAACCGAAAGCCAGATTACATATATTGATGGCGGCAAAGGCCAACTGTTATATCGTGGTTACCCTATCGAGCAACTGGCAGAGAAATCTGATTTCCTAGAAGTCGCATATCTGCTGATCAATGGCGAACTTCCGAACAAAGCTCAGGATAAAACGTTCAAAGAAACGATCACGAATCACACAATGCTTCATGATCAAATTGAAAGCTTCTTCCATGGTTTCCGCCGCGATGCTCACCCTATGGCGATGATGTGCGGTACAGTCGGCGCGCTTTCCGGATTTTATAATGATAACGCCCATACTACCGAAGACGAAGCCCGCAATATGGCGATGCACCGCTTAATCGCGAAAATCCCGACCATTGCGGCTCGAGCTTATAAATATTCAATCGGACAGCCGCATATCTATCCTGACAACTCACTCTCATATGCTGAAAACTTCCTGAAAATGTGTTTTTCAGTCCCGGCAGAATCTTACAAAGCCAGCCCAACAATTGCGCGCGCTATGGACAAAATTTTTATCCTTCATGCCGATCACGAGCAAAATGCATCGACATCCACTGTGCGGCTTGCCGGCTCTTCAGGGGCTAATCCCTATGCCTGTATTGCAGCGGGCATTGCATGTCTTTGGGGTCCATCTCATGGCGGCGCAAATGAGGCTTGCCTCAATATGCTACGTGAAATCGGAACAGTTGACCGTATTCCGGAATATATTGCACGGGCGAAAGATAAATCTGATCCTTTCCGCCTAATGGGCTTTGGTCACCGCGTTTATAAGAATTTCGATCCGCGCTCTCGCGTCATGCAGAAAGTCGCCCACGAAGTCCTTGATGAACTCGGTATCAAAAACCCTGTTCTTGATGTTGCCAAAGAACTTGAAAAAATTGCGCTTGAGGATGAGTATTTCGTTGAGAAAAAACTCTATCCAAATGTTGATTTCTACTCTGGCATCGTTTTGTCAGCCCTCGGCTTTCCGACATCCATGTTCACAGTGCTGTTTGCACTGGCCCGCACAGTGGGATGGATTTCACAGTGGAATGAAATGCTCGAAGATCCAAGTCAGCGTATTGGCCGTCCAAGACAGCTTTATACAGGCGCGCAGGCCCGCGACTTTGTCCCGATGGGTAACCGCTAAGCGCAGAGCAACTCTAAAACAGCGCGAGCGGCTTTGTCGCTCGCGGCCCCCTGTCCGGCTTTCATTGCATCCGTCTGGGCAAGTAATTGATCGCGACGCGTCAAGCGCAATTCATCATTCTCTAGAAATGATAATACAGCAGCACTTAACAATTCAGGCTCGCACTTATCTTGCAAAAACTCCGGCATAAGCTCTGAGCCCGCAGCCAAATTCACGATGGACACATAGTCTGCTTTGAATAATCGTGACGCCACGAAATACGACATCGCGCTAAGTTTATATCCCACAATTGTCGGCAAACCTGCGCTCGCCAGCTGCGTTGTCACTGTGCCTGAACAGGCAAGCGCCACATCGGACGCGGCGAACGCATTTAACTTGTCATCTTCATCAAGCCAAATAACGTCATCATAACCCGTAAGGTCTTTTGTAATCTCGCGGGTTAAATCAGCCGTACTCTCTGCAAGCGGTGAGACGAATACTAGCTCCGGCATCGCTTCACGCAAAGCGATGAGCGTTTCACCAAAGGGCTTTGCGAGGCGTTGAATTTCTGCCGGACGGGAACCAAGCAATACACACAGAATAGGCACATTGTTTAAAATGCGTAGTTTGTGTTTTAAAGCAGCCCCGTCCCCACCTCGATAATCTTGATCAAAAACGGGGTTGCCCACATAAGTCACAGGCAGACCTTCACGCGTAAAATACGGGGCTTCGAAACTATGTATGGTGAAAAGGTGATCTACGCCGCGCGCGAGAACTTTGGTCCGCCCTTCGCGCATCGCCCAGACCTGCGGGGCGACATATTTAACAATTCGGCCCTCGTAACCCTTTGCTTTTAGACGCTCTGCTACGCGCATCATAAATCCCCAACTATCAATCAAAACCACTATATCTGCGCCGGACGTCATAATGGAGTCGCTAGCTTGCCGAACCAAACGCATAACGATGCGATATTTTATCAAACCTTCGAAGATTCCTAGAATGGCAAGCGGCGCGACATCAAATGGCGAAGTTATACCCCGAGATGTCATCTGCGCTGCGCCAATGCCGCTAATCTCTATATTTGGAGAGCGCTCACGTAGCGAGTCAATCAAAGCCGCGCCGAGACTGTCTCCAGAGCGCTCAGCAGCCACAATATATACATGTTTATTAGCCATTTGGCGGCAGCCCTACAACGAACAGTCCATGTTCATTTGCCGCCTCTGCAACCGCTATTTTATCAAGAACAAAAGCATTGTCGGCTTCAACAACGATCCCTGCGAGTCCGGCTTTAGCAGCAGCTAAAATTGTTGAGACACCAATCGTAGGCAAATCCATGCGAGTGTCCTGGGCGGGTTTAACGATCTTTGCAAGAACGCCGCGGCGATTTAATACTGTGCCTCTGATATTTTGAGGCAAAGATAATATTCGCCCGACCATATCGTCTGTGCCCTCGGCAGCTTCAACCGCTAACACCAAACCGCCAGCTACGATGGCGCCCTGGCCGATATCCATACGGCCTATTTCACGGGCCACATTTCTCGCCTGCATCGCATCATTCTTATGCTCTGAAGCAATATCAATATCCCCAATCGGGCCGCTGGGAGCAAGAAGCGCCTCGCAGAAATGTTGCGGTGCAATTAGGGGCATACCCTTTGTTTCGAAAATATGACTGACATGGCGAAGCAGCGCATCATCACCTTTTGCTGCGGCCGCGATAACGCCTGGCAAATATTTCATACCGCCTAAATCAGGTCGCAAGGTTTTAAAATCAGGACGCTTTACAACCCCCGCAAAACACACCCCATCAACATTTTCTTTGACAAGACGTTTGAGAAGCTTGCCAAAGTCACCCAAACGGAAAGCTTGACTGCTTTCCGGGTAGTCTTCGGGGTTCGCGAAATCTGACAAAGCAATTGTAAAGACCTCTAGGCCCTGAGCCCGCGCTCCGGCCAACACGTATTTTGGTAAATCCCCGCCGCCTGCGATTAAGCCTAATCGTTTCATCGTCAGCATTTTATCGCCCAGTATGCGGCATACAAATGCTACGCTTATCCTGCGTTTCAATAAAGCGAACGATTTCCATAACCTGCGGGTGATTGGAATATAGGCGAGAACAGTCGGTCAGGCGCTCTTTGAATGTGCCTTCTTGGGCAAATAAAAGGCGATAAGCCGAACGCAAATCTGCAATCGTCTCACGCTCAAAACCACGACGCTTTAAACCAACAACATTCAATCCTGCCAAATGGGCATGGTTACCGATTACAGAGCCAAAGGGAATAACATCGGTCGTAACAAGAGCCATGGCCCCGACAAAAGCATGATCGCCGATTCGCGTAAATTGGTGCGCTGCGGACAAGCCGCCCATGATAACGTTATCCCCAATCGTAACCGCGCCGCCAATTTGG
>CALKXN010000086.1 GCA_938003555.1 uncultured Robiginitomaculum sp.
TGTGGGGCGTCTTCGCCAAATCTTAAATAACCTCATTGGAAATGCTGTTAAATTTACCCAACATGGTCAGGTCGACGTCCATGTTAAAGGCATGATGATGGATGACGGGCCTTTCAATTTAATTCTGTATGTTATGGATACGGGCGTTGGCGTTTCAAAAGAAAATCTACCGCGAATCTTTAACCGTTTTGAACAGATTGAAGATGGTCTGAAACGCTCTTATGAAGGCACTGGGCTGGGCTTGTCGATATGTAAAGACCTTGTCAAAGTTATGGGCGGAGACATCGCCGTGAATAGCGTCGAAGGTCAGGGGACCTCCTTTGGCGTATCTCTATGTTTTGCCCCTGTAGACAGCGCGGCAATGGGCACTGCAGCCTAGCTTTTAAGCACTTTTCTAAAGTCCATTTAAAATTTGCTTGCATTTTGTCAATATTTAGTTATGTTATAACTTTATATGGGAGAGGCATATGAGAACATTTCGGAGATATAACCGCGCGGATGAGGCTGGCGTTGATATGACGCCGATGCTGGATATCGTATTCATCTTGCTGATTTTCTTTATCGTAACCGCTACATTTTTAGACGAGCAGGGCATTGCCATGGTTGAGCCTGCGCCGAACCCAGCGCCAGCCCCGCCGACGCAAGCGCTAGAAATTTATGTCACGGCCAAGAACCAAGTCGTCGTCAATGGGCAAGCCCTATCTGTAGACACGGCCCCGGACCGCGTCGTCACGATGATGACAGATAATGGCCGAACAGCCGTTTTGCTTCGCGCGGACGGTGAGGCCGATTTGGATAATGTGATCCTCTTGCGCGATGCCTTTAACGCCCGCCAAATCAGCACGACGTTAAAGATTGATCGCCACTAGATCAGTTCAGTTGATTAGTAGAGCGTTTTAAGGGATGCCGCGTCGTAGTCTTTAAGCTCATCTAATTTACCATCTTTGACTTTTTGCGCCCAGTAAGGGTCTTGAAGCAAAGCGCGGCCAACGGCGACAAGATCAAATTCGCCTTTATCCAAACGGGTATAGAGATCATCCAGGCCGCGTGTTCCGCTGCCTTTGCCTTGGAAAGCGCCAAAGAAATCGCCATCAAGACCGACTGATCCAACAGTGATTGTCGGCACGCCCGTGAGCTTTTTGGCCCAGCCCGCAAGATTGAGATCTGAGCCTTCAAATTCGGGCTCCCAATAGCGGCGTTGAGAGCAATGCAGAATATCAACGCCGGCATCAACGAAGACGCCGAGAAATTCACCCAGCGCGTCCGGCGTCTCAGCAAGACGGGCAGAATAATCCTGTTGTTTCCATTGCGAAAACCGCAAAATAATGGGCATGTCTTCGCCAATAGCTTTGCGGCATTCACGGATGATTTCCGCAGCAAAGGTTGCGCGATCCTTGAGGTCGCCGCCATATTTGTCTTCGCGCTGGTTCATCACGCCCCAGAAAAACTCATCGATCAGATAGCCATGCGCGCCGTGAATTTCGATTGCGTCCATACCCATCTCTTTGGCGTGACCCGCAGAGCGGGCAAAGCTGGCGACAATATCCGCGACGTCGCTCTCGGATAGAACAGGCGCGACAAGCTTGCCGGTGTGCGTCAGGCCGGACGGACTGTCAGCTTGCGCGTCAGGGAAGTGACCTGCGCCAACTTTCTTGGTCATGCCGGTATGCCATAGCTGCGGCGCGACTTTACCGTTCTGTGCGTGGACAGATTTTACGACATCGCTCCAGCCCGGAAGAGCGTCGCCGTAAAAGAACGGAACCTTGGGGTCATTTCCGGCGGCCGGGCGGTCAACGACTGTACCTTCGGTGACAATCAAACCTACATCTGCGCCTGCGCGGCGGCCATAATATGCGGCGACATTCTCGCCGGGTATGCCCTCAGGTGAGAAACTGCGCGTCATCGGCGCCATCACAATACGGTTGGGTAAGTCCATGCCGCGGCAGGAAAAGGGAGTGAAAAGTGTCTTAGACATCAAAGCGTCCTTCTTTTTCATTTTTCTTTATCTCGGTGGCCGTAAAAACACGGCCATTCATAACGGCGTAAACACCCGCAGGCAGTATTTGCGCTGCAATCACGGCGCCGCCGACATTAAACCCGGCGTCAGATTTTCCAATCGCAAAGGGACGCATAGCCCCGGTGAGGATAATCGTTTTATTTTTAAGCTTACCGTCCAAAAACTGCGCCGTTTTATCCATCGTGCTGGTGCCATGTGTCACGACAATCGCGTCTTCATCTTGCTGCGCGATGCAGTCCATAATGGCGCGGCGGTCATTGTCGGTCATATCCAGACTGTCTTTGCTCATCAGGACAAGGTTGCGCGTCGGGTGACAGCGTCCGCGCGTGAGCAATTCGCAGAGATGCGAGTGACCTTCGCCGGGAAGGACTAAGCCCTCTGTGAAGGTGTCGTGATCTTTATCAAGCGTTCCGCCCGTGGTGATAATCAATACATTTTTCATGAGCTTCTCTTATGCGCGCTTGGAGAGAGCCGCAATCCAATAAGCTATGCAAATATGCATGATTGGCAGGATGCGGTATGCTTAAATGGTTGTTCTGAAAGGGCGGCGTCGTCCCTAGATTTAAGATACAAGCCGCGCTAAGAGCGCTCAAAGTTAGGAGAACGACTATGATGATCACAATGATGAAGGGTAAAATCCACCGCGCCACGGTGACCCAAGCTGATTTGCATTATGAAGGGTCGATTTCAATTGACCAAGACCTTCTCGAACGCTCGGGTATTTTGCCAAATGAGCAAGTCGATATTCTCAATATTACCAATGGCGAGCGCTTCACGACATATGCCATTGAAGCGCCGCGCGGTTCAAAAACTTTCGGCCTAAATGGCGCTGCGGCTCGTCGAGTCCAAGTTGGTGATAAAATCATCATCATCACATATTGCCAGATGGATGCTAAAGACGCTGAGACCTACACGCCGAATGTTGTTCTGCTCAATGAAAACAATGAAGTATATTTGCCGCCTGCGGGATAATGAATACTCTATAGAAATATCAAAAAGGCGGCTGTTCAAAACAGCCGCCTTTCGTGTTTCAGTTTCTAAGAAATATTAGAAACTAAAGCGTAATCCTGTACGGATTGTTGTGAAGTCAAGTTCCTCATCGGTTTGAATGTCACCGCGATCTCTTGGCGTATCGTAATCTAGATCATTGGCGATTCTAAATTCACCAAATGTTGAAATACGATCATTGAACTTTAGTTCCACGCCGCCGCCATATGTAAATGCGGCTTGTGTTTCCGATACGAAATCTGTTGGCGGGGCAAATGTGT
>CALKXN010000087.1 GCA_938003555.1 uncultured Robiginitomaculum sp.
AGAAAATATGCGCGCCCGTGCATTCGGCAACGCGTCCGCGATAATCATACATCAGCGCGTCATCATAGCCTTCGGCTTCGGCGGCGTGTTTTGACATAGTGCAGATCATATACAGGCCTGCGCCCTTGGCTTTGCACGGAATCGTGTCCGGGGCGGGGCGTTTCCATTTGGCAATGGTCAAGCGGATGCCCTTCATTTTATCTTCGAAATAATTTCCCCATGCCCAAACTGCGACGGACAGGTGGATGGTATTGCCTTGGGCGGAAACACCCATTTTTTCAGAGCCGCGCCACGCGAAGGGGCGAACATAGGCGCTGCCTAATCCTGTTTTAGCCAGCGTGTCATTACAAGCCTGATTGATTTGCTCAACGGTGTAGGGGATTTTGAAATCCATTTCATTAGCCGAATTGACCAAACGCGCGCTGTGATCGTTAAGCGCGAAAATCTCGCCGTCATAGGCGCGGTCACCTTCAAAGACGCCAGAACCATAATGCAGAGCATGGCTGAGCACATGGACTTTGGCGTCGCGCCAATCGACGAACTCACCGTCCATCCAGATATATCCGTCGCGATCATGAAAGGGTTTGTCGGCCATTGTGAACTCATCTTCTACTATATGCTCTTGCGAGCGAGGGATTTCGTCGGCATTGTTGATTTTAGATGCCAACTGTCAATGCCAAATACAGAGCAATGCTAAATAAAGGATGGTCAAATTGAGTGATAGTCAGAAACTTATTGCACGCGCCGACTATCACTTGCTGGTTGTCGATGATGATGACCGTATTCGCAGCTTGCTCAAACGTTATCTAACGCGCGAAGGCTATCGTGTTTCTGCCGCTGCTGACACGGTGGCTGCGCGCAACCTAATGACGACCTTTGCTTTTGATTGCCTGATCCTCGACATCATGATGCCCGGCGAGACAGGGCTGGAGTTCACCACGGCTCTTCGCGCGCAAAGCGATGTTCCAATCATCTTGCTGACCGCCAAAGGCGACGCCGCTGATCGTATTAACGGGCTAAAAATCGGCGCAGATGATTATCTGCCTAAACCCTTTGAGCCCGAAGAATTGGTTTTGCGTATCGATGCTGTCCTGCGGCGCGGGGCAACAGAGCGGGCATCACTCATTGTTCGCTTTGGCGAGTTTGAATTTGATATTGCTCGCCAAGTGCTGACGCGCGGCGGTCAGACCGTGCGTTTGACGACGGGAGAGACGGGACTGCTAACGACATTATCCCGCCGAGCCGGCACGGTTGTGCAGCGCTACGCCTTGGCCGAAGCCCTAGGCGCAGGGTCTGATCGCGCCGTAGATGTGCAAATGACTCGATTGCGTAAAAAGATCGAAGCCGAGCCAGCCGAACCGGATTATCTAATGACCGTGCGCGGGCAGGGCTACCGCCTCTTGGCCGATCCGGTTTAAGGGTCTTACAAACCACAGTTTTTACGTTAGAACGGGATATGTTCGGCCTGAAACAACATATGCCCAAGAGCCTGTTTGGCCGGGCTTTGGCGATTATTATCGTTCCGATTGCGATTATGCAGATCGTTGTGGCCTATATCTTTTTTGATGCCCATTGGCAGACCGTTACCGCTAGCCTCTCTGATGGCGTGGCGTCCGAAATCGCGCTGGCGACGGAGCTATATAATGAAGACCCGAGCGAGGCGCGTGCTTTAGAGGTCGACGCCATGCTTCGCCGCGATATGCGGCTGGCCGTAGAGCTTCGACGCGCAGATGTCTTGCCGCCAAATACGCGAAATGCATTTTTCTCAAATTTAGACCGAACATTACGGCGCGCATTGAACGAAACGATTGAGCGCCCGTTCTGGTTTGATACAACCCGCTATCCCGATCATATCGATATTCGCGTCGCAGTGGATGAAGGTGTTCTCTATTTCATTGCCCCCCGCGAGCGTGTGTTTGCGCCGACAGGATTTATCTTTATTTTCTGGCTGATTATGGCGACCTTGTTTCTTAGCCTTGTCAGTATCCTCTTTATTCTTAACCAAGCCCGCCCCATCACGCGATTGGCCAATGCCGCAGAGGCCTTTGGTAAGGGCCGCGATATTGGCAATTTTAAACCGACAGGGGCCACCGAAGTACGCCAAGCCAGTCAAGCCTTTCTGGATATGCGAGAGCGGATTTTACGCCATATTGAACAGCGCACGCATTTTCTGGCAGGTGTGTCCCATGACCTGCGCACGCCCTTAACCCGTCTAAAGCTACATTTTGCGATGAGCGAAAAGACCGAAGATACGGAAGCTGCGCTGGCTGATTTGGTGGATATGGAAGCTATGCTGGATGGGTATCTGGACTTTGCCCAAGGGCTGGCCGGTGAAGAGGTTGAACGAACCGATATGAGCGCGCTACTGACTGAATTATGCGAGACGAGCGGGTTGAAAAATTTCGAAATCACACCTCATTTAACCGCCCATATCCGCCCTGGGGCTGTTCGCCGCGCCTTATCTAACCTCATTGAAAATGCCAAAGCTTATGGCGATGCGGTTGAGCTTTGCGCGCATTTATCACAGGAGCATTGGCTGGAAATTATCATTGATGATGATGGCCCCGGAATCGCTGATGATGACATTGAACGCGCCTTTGCACCTTTTGTGCGTTTGGATGTGGCGCGCGGACAGAATGTAAAAGGCGTGGGGCTGGGACTGTCTATCGCCAAAGACACCGCGCAGCTTCACGGCGGGGAGCTCACTTTAGAGCGCGCGCCGCAGGGTGGATTGCGCGCAATTTTTGGATTGCCGGTTTAGCGGCCTAAGGCTTTGGCGCGTTCATAGGCCGCCATTACGGTTTTGCGTATAAGTTTAGGCAAGCCCTCATCCCCCATCAAGACTTCAAGTCCGGCCTGAGTTGTAC
>CALKXN010000088.1 GCA_938003555.1 uncultured Robiginitomaculum sp.
AGGCGCGCAGGATGTTGAGGTCACCGAGATCACGGCCGATAGCCGCGCCGTAAAACCCGGCGCATTATTTGCGGCGCTTAAAGGCGTTGCCGCAGATGGCTGGGATTATGTCGATCAGGCGATAGAGAATGGCGCGGTTGCGATATTATCCAGGTCAGGCCTAAAGGAGACGCGCGTTCCTGTGATTGAAACAGACCATGCGCGTGAAACCTATGCTTATCTCTCGGCGCGGCTTTATGCGGGGCAGCCTGAAACGCTCATCGCGATTACAGGCACAAATGGAAAAAGTTCGACCGTAGAGTTTCTACGTCAAATCTGGAGCGCGGCAGGGTTTAAAGCAGCGTGTTTTGGAACGCTGGGCATAGCCACCGATGCGGGCGTGACGCCGCTCTCGCATACAACGCCAGATGCGGCGGCGCTGCAAATGACATTGCGCGGCCTTAAAGAGGCCGGCGTAACCCATGCGGCGATGGAGGCTAGCTCGCACGGGTTAAAGCAATACCGTTTAGACGGCGCGCGGCTTTCTGCGGTTGCGTTTACAAATCTCACGCAAGATCATTTTGATTATCATCCGGACGTCGAAGACTACTTCATGTCCAAGGCGCGCTTGTTCAAAGACCTCGCGCCTGACAATATTCCAGCTGTCATAAATATTGACAGCGAATATGGTCGCCGCATGGCGCAAATTGCGCGTGATGCGGGCTTGTCTGTGATGACAACAGGTTGGAGCGGCGAAGATTTGCGCATAGCTGAAGTTACGCCGCGTAGCGCAAGTCAGAGCGTGCTGCTCATTTATAAGGGCGAGCGTATTACAGTTGAAATTCCGCTTGCCGGCGAGTTTCAAATCCTCAATGCCGTCAGTGCTGCGGGGCTTGCAATTGTGACAGGTGTGGCTGCGAAAGAGGCCTTTGCGGCGCTTGAAGCCCTTACGGGCGTTGATGGGCGCATGGACCGCGTAGGTCTTAAGGGCAATGGCGCGCCAATTTTTGTCGACTTTGCTCATACGCCGGATGGCCTTGAAAAGCTGCTGCGCGGCGTTCGCCCGCACACACAAGGACGCATCATTGTTGTCTTTGGCTGCGGCGGTGATCGTGATCCGGATAAACGTCCAAAGATGGGCGATATTGCGCGTCATCTGGCAGATGTTCAAATCGTTACCGATGATAATCCGCGCACTGAAGATGCGGCCATGATCCGCAAGGCGGTTATGGCGGGCTGCCCGGATGCCCATGAAATTGGTGACCGAGAAGCCGCGATTGCTGCGGGCATTGATATGCTCGAAGTTGGCGACTGCCTTGTCATTGCGGGTAAAGGCCATGAAAGCGGGCAAATCGTTGGCGACAAAGTCATTCCATTTAAAGATGCAGATGTTGCGCGCAAATTATTGGCGGGCCGATCATGAACTTATGGAGCGCAAAAGACGCAGCAGGGGCGACAGGCGGAACGGCGCAGGGCGACTGGGTTGTCGGCGGCGTATCAATTGATACGCGCTCTATCGGGGCGGGGGATTTGTTTATCCCGCTCAAAGACGCGCGTGACGGTCACGACTTTATTCCCATGGCGCTTGAAAAGGGCGCGGTCGTAATGAGTGAGCGCAAGATTGCCGATGTACCATTCTTGAAGGTCGATAACGCGATGGACGCATTGCGCGGATTAGCTGCGGCCTCGCGCAAACGGAGCAAGGCTATACGCATTGCTGTGACCGGCAGCGTTGGGAAAACTTCGGTCAAAGAAGCACTGGCCGCTGCGCTTGCTCCATCCGGCGCGACTCATAAATCAATCAAGTCCTTTAATAATCACTGGGGCGTGCCGCTTATGATGGCAGCGATGCCGAGGACGACAAAATTTGCCGTCTTCGAAGCCGGCATGAACCATGCTGGAGAGTTGACGGATTTATCGGGTTTAATTCAGCCGGATATCGCGATCATCACCAAAATCGCGCCCGCGCATTTAGAGTTCTTTGATAATGTTGATAAAATCGCCGAAGCGAAATCAGAAATATTTGACGGCATGTCCAAGGGCGCAATCGCAGTCTTGAATGCTGACGATAATTATTTTGACTATCTCTCGGCTCGTGCAAGGGCCAAGGGCCTATCGGTTGTCAGCGTTAGCGCTAAAGACTTTAAAGGTCAGCTCGCGTTACAGGGTGAGCATTACCGCATGAATGCCGCGCTGGTCATGGCAGCGGTCAAAGCGGCTGGCGCGAATGTCGCCAAAGCTAAAATGGCGCTTTCAAAAATGGGCGCTGTGGCGGGACGCGGCGCAACGTTCAACTTAAAACTTGATGGCAAATCAATCATCGTGATTGACGAGAGTTACAACGCAAACCCTGTCTCTATGGAGGCGGCGCTTAAGGCTGTTTCTGGACAAGGCCGCAAAATTGCGGTGCTTGGCGATATGCTGGAATTAGGCTCTCGTAGCCAAGAACTGCATGCAGATTTGGCAAAGACGTTAGTCGCTGCGCAATACGACAAAGTCATCACGGTCGGCGCGCATAGTCAGGCTCTTGCAAACGCTCTGCCCAAAGATATTCACGCGGCGCATGTCGCGGATAAAGACGGCGTAATTGCTGCGCTAAAAACAATAATAAAGAACAATGATAGAGTGCTGTTTAAAGCCTCAAATAGTGTCGGTCTGGGGACAATCATTCAAAACCTCCGGGGGGAGAAAAGCTGATGCTTTACGAATTGCTGTCCAAATTATCTGAAGATTATCAGATATTTAATTTGTTTAATTACATCACATTTCGTGTTGGCGGAGCCGTGATGACGTCGATGTTGATCGCGTTCATTTTCGGCCCAAAGCTGATCAATGTGCTGCGCGCCAAACAAGGTAAGGGTCAACCGATCCGCGAAGATGGGCCGCAGAGCCATATCATTGCTAAGGCCGGAACGCCGACAATGGGCGGTTTGCTCATCTTGGTGAGTATGGGCATATCTGTCTTGCTGTGGGGAGATTTATCCAATCCGTTTTTATGGGTGGTGATGCTCGTCACAATAGGCTTTGGCGCGATCGGATTTGCGGATGATTATTTGAAAGTCTCCAAGCAAAATCCCAAGGGATTAAATGGACTCATAAAACTCGTTCTTGAATTTATTATTGCGGCAGGCGCCGTTTATGTTTGCCTTAAATCGACGCCAGGAGGCGACGGGTTTAACACAGGTTTGGCGCTGCCATTTCTCAAAGATTTCACGCTTAATCTTGGCATGTTTTTTATCCCCTTTGGCTGCCTTGTGATTGTCGGCGCGTCCAATGCGGTGAACTTAACAGACGGTCTTGATGGCCTTGCGATTGTTCCAGTCATGATTGCTGCGGCGAGTTTTGCGGCGATTGCTTATCTGGTCGGCAACTCTGTTTATTCATCTTATCTGGGTATTCCTTATGTTCCGGGCAGCGCGGAAATCGTCATTGTGCTTGGCGCTCTTTTGGGCGCGGGCCTTGGATTTTTATGGTATAATGCTCCGCCCGCAATGGTCTTTATGGGCGACACTGGTTCACTTGCTCTGGGCGGCGCGCTGGGAAGCGCGGCGGTTGCCGTAAAGCATGAAATTGTTCTGGCGATTATTGGCGGTCTGTTCGTTCTCGAAGCGGTCAGCGTTATTGTTCAAGTGGCCTCGTTCAAAATGACGGGCAAGCGCGTTTTTCGTATGGCGCCAATTCATCATCATTTTGAGAAAAAAGGCTGGGCCGAGCCAACGATTGTTATCCGCTTTTGGATTATCGCGGTCATTCTTGCGTTGATCGGCCTGTCCACATTGAAGCTGCGATAGGGAGGCGACTATGATTATTGCACATACATATAAGGGCCAAACCATCGCCGTTTTCGGACTCGGCCGCACGGGTATTACAGCAGCAAAGTCGCTGACGAAAGGCGGAGCAATAGTGCTGGCGTGGGATGATATGCAAGCCAGTCGGGATGCGGCCAAGGCAGCAGGAATCAAACTCACTGACCTGACCTCTGCGGATTGGTCCGATATTGACGCGTTGGTTCTCTCCCCCGGTATTGCGCATGATAAACCCAAGCCGCATTGGACTGCGCAGCGTGCTAACGCGCATGACATAAAAATCATTTGCGATATTGAAATTTTCGCACGCGAAATCGCCAGCCGCGCGCCCGAGCGCCGCCCGACCATTATTGCGATTACGGGCACAAATGGCAAAAGCACGACGACATCCCTGATCGGTCACATTTTGGATAGCTGCGGGCGTGACGCGCAAATTGGCGGAAATATTGGACGCGGCGTTTTAGATTTGGACGATATGCATAGCGGCACGCATTATGTATTGGAGCTATCCTCTTATCAGCTGGAGCGCACATTTAGCCTCAGAGCCAATAGCGCAGTTTTTATCAATCTCACCCCAGACCATATTGACCGTCACGGCGATATGGCGGGATACCGCGCAGCAAAAGTTCGTATTTTTGATAATCAACAGGCGAACGATATTGCGGTCGTCGGCGTAGATGATGATAATGGTCAGCATTTGGCCACGGAACTAATCGCGAAAAACGGTCGCCGCATCATTCCGATTTCCGGTAGCCGCGCTTTGGGGCGCGGCGTGTCTGTGATTAATGGCAAATTATACGCCTCTATCGATCGCAAATCAGTTGAAATTTGTGATCTTCGCATGGCCACTGCGCTTGATGGGCAGCATAATTGGCAGAACGCCGCTGCCGCCTTTGCGGCCGTGCAGGGACTAGGCCTTAACGCTAAAGCCGTGGGTGAAGCTATTCTCTCCTTTGGCGGATTGGCGCATCGTATGGAGCGTATTGGGCAGGTCGTAAATGTGGCTTATGTCAATGATAGCAAAGCCACCAATGCCGAAGCCGCGCGCCAAGCTTTGCGGGCCTATGATGACATTTTCTGGATTGCGGGCGGCGTTGCTAAAGATGGCGGGATTGCGCCGCTGGCCACGGAATTATCTGCGGTGCGTAAAGCCTATCTGATTGGCGAAGCCGCTCCGGCATTTCACCGCGTTCTGAAAAAGCAAAATGTCGATCATAAAATGAGCGGAGATATTCGCCGCGCTATTTTGTGCGCAACGCGCGACGCTCTAGCCAGCGGAGCCAAGAACCCTGTTGTGCTTCTTAGTCCAGCTTGCGCCAGCTTTGATCAGTATAAGAATTTCGAAGTGCGCGGTGATGC
>CALKXN010000089.1 GCA_938003555.1 uncultured Robiginitomaculum sp.
CGCGGCGTATCTACGGTCCACCAGAGCGCTCATATAAGCGATAAATACGGTCGCGACGAATCCCGTTGAAAAATTATCTGCAACAATCACTAAGCCTAGATCAACTAAACTTGCTCCGGTTTGTAAGGCTAACCAAGCAAAGGCCCAATTGGCGAGCACGGCCATGATTGCGCCAATGAGAAGTGTGCGCATCAAGCCAAATCGAATGCAGAACACACCGCTTACAAATGTACCGACGATGGAAGGCCATGGCCCAAAGATGCCCGTTATGACGCCGACAGCAGTTTTCGTATAGCCAAGCTCTTCGTATAAGGGCTGCGTCATTACCCCCATGGTGAAATCTGAAAGCCGGTAGAATAGTACAAGAAGTAGTACGGGAATGACCCATATTTTGTAACGACCGACAAATGTCAAAAATGGCTGCGCAACATAACGGTTTACATTATCGGTTAGACTGCCACCTCTAAGGTTTCGACTGTCCGGAGCGGGTTCTTTAACAAACAGAACAACCAGAATTGTAAGTATCATCAAGGCGGCTGTGAACTGATATGCCGCTCCCCAACTAAACCAATCGGCGAAAACTAAGGCAAAGCCCGCCGTCATAATTGCGCCGCGATAACCCAATTGATATGTCGCCGCGTAGCTTGCTTGCTCTGAGTTTGGCGCGCTTTCGATGCGCCACGCATCAACAGAAATATCAAGTGTGGCTCCGCTATACGCCAGAATAAATGCACCGATAATGATGGGGGTCAAAGACCCTTCCACCCCGGCCGCAGGACTCGCCGTGCTCATGACCAGCATACCAATTGCTGTGCCTGTAATGGCTAACATCATCCATGATCGACGCTGACCGAATCTTGCAGTTAAAAGCGGAATACGAAAACGATCTACTATGGGCGCCCAAATAAATTTAAAGCCATAAGCCAGACCGATCCAAAAAAAGAACCCAATTGTAGCTTTGTCTATATCTACTTCGGACAGCCATCGGGATAGCTTGGAGTAGAACATCATAAAGGGAAGACCGGACGCAAAGCCCAATGCCAGCATGGCAAGCATTTTGGGCTGAAAATAAACCGCAAAAGAGCTGAGCCAGGAAGTTTTATTATGGGTACTTGAGGTATTTGTGTCAGTCATAGACTGACACTGGCAAAAGCCGCCTTAAGGGTAAAGCAAATTAAGCGGCGTTGCTTTGCGGCTCAGCTCTTTTCTTTGTCCAGCTTTCGACCATGGCGGTGAGCTCTTCGGCGCTGACAGGTTTGGTCATGAAATCATTCATGCCGCTATCAAAACAGGCATTACGGTCATCATCAAACGCATTCGCGGTGAGGGCGATAATCGGGAGCTTTTCAGTCTTGGCCCCCATGGCGCGGATTTTGCGCGTGGCCTCTAACCCATCCATATTGGGCATGCGCATATCCATAAAGATCAAGTCATAATTGCCATTTTCCATGGCTTTGACGGCTTCAACGCCGTCCTCAACCGTTTCAACGGTGCAGCCTTCGGCTTCAAGCAATGTCCGCGTCAATAGCGCGTTAATCGCATTGTCTTCGGCGAGCAAAATGTGAAGACCGCCGCCCGTAGAGACGTCTTCTTGCGTCTCAATAGCGACAGGGGCTGCATCCACCGGATCTTCTTGAGGGGTATTATCTGTCGCGCCAATGGCTTTGGCGATGACAGCATCGCGCCAATTTGACCCAAGCACCGCGTCGCCATTTTCAATAGGCAGCGCGCGGCGTTCAAATTCACGCGGCTTGTCTTCAACCGCCTGAACTTGCGCGGGCGGCTGCGGGTCTGATGCAGCTTGTGGAATTTCAGGCGCAGGCGCAGCCTCGGGCTGCGCTGGCTCTACCGGGTCAGGTGAAAATGCATCCGGTTCAAACTCGCTCGGCGCAAAGGCTTCCGGTTCAAATGAGGCAACCGGGGCTGGCGCAGGCGCAGCAGGCTCTATGATAGGGGCGTGCTGAACAGGTTCCGGCTCTACGGGCTCATGTTGAATGGGCTGCGGCGCTGGAGGAATAGCGATTTCGGGCGCGGCCTGTTGGACAGGGGCTGCGGCAGGGGCTTGCTGCGGCGCGGGCGGAATAAATGCCGACGCGGCGGGCTGAGCCATTTGCGGCTCTATGATCGGTTCACTGATCAGGGGTTCCTGACGGAAGACGGTCACATCGCGGGCGAGCGCGAGCGCATTGCCATCGGCCATGGTGACTTCGACCCAATCATAAATGATTTCACCCTCGCCTTCGCCGGCGCGGGTCTCAAAACGATAAGGCAGGCCTTGTGGATTTGGCGCAGGCCAACCCTGCACAGGATGTCCGGCCCAATTTTCGACTCGTCCGCCATATAATTGCAAAAATGCAGCATTTACGAATATTACGCGGCCCATAGGGTCACGTTTTAATAGCGGGTCAGGCCAGGGCCACATTTGAGCAGCAAATACATCATCCGGAGACATCTGGAATCCCTCACTTAGGTCAAAACATAATTCTTAGTGATAAGGGTTACAGTGCTATGCTAAACAAGACGTTACCAAGGCTGAATTTATTAATACATATTATTATCGCCCATAATTGCCGCGATGTGGTCGCGGCGCCGCATTTGGCGTGCGTTGGCTATGGGGGGATGATGCGTGCTGTCCGTTTTGACGCGATCTGCGATGTGAGAGCGCTTCGGCAATATGAAGGCGGTGAACTTTATCTGAGCGTGATAAATCGGCCAGCGTTCGGGCGACGCGCAGCACGCGGTGATAGCCGCGTGCCGTCAGGCCAAGCGTTTCAGCGGCCTGAACAATCAAGGCCTGTCCGTCCCGATCCAGCTCGGCCACATGATCCAAGCGATCTTGAGGGAGATGCGCGTTTAAAACGCCCCCATTGCGCTCCATCATAATCTCGCGTGCCTGCGCGATGCGCGGCGCAATTTCAGCCGTGCCCTCTTTGGAGGGCGGCAAAGCCAGATCGGCAGGGGTTACGGCGGGAACATCAATTTGAATATCCATGCGATCCATAAAGGGGCCTGAAATGCGGGCTTGATAATCCGCGGCGCAGCGCGGCCCGCGGCGACAGGCGATGCCATCTGCTCCGCCGCTGCCGCAGCGGCAGGGATTCATGGCAGCAATTAGCTGAAAGCGGGCGGGATATTTGATATGGGCATTGGCGCGGGCCACCACGATCTCACCTGTTTCCAAGGGCTGACGCAGACTATCAATAACTTGCGGCGTAAATTCAGGCAGCTCGTCCATGAAGAGAACGCCGTGATGAGCGAGGGAGGCTTCGCCGGGCTTAGCGCGGCTCCCCCCGCCCACCATAGCGGCCATAGACGCACTATGATGAGGTGATCGAAAGGGACGCACGCGGGATAGTTGTCCGCGCTCAAGCAGACCGGCGACGCTGTGTATCATAGAGACATCCAGCAGTTCGCGCGGCGCAAGCGGCGGCAAGAGACCGGGCAGGCGCGCCGCCAGCATTGATTTGCCGCTCCCGGGCGGGCCGACCATTAAAAGATTATGGCCTCCAGTTGCCGCGATTTCTAATGCGCGTTTCGCGGTCTCTTGACCACGGACATCCCGCATGTCGGGCGCGGCGGCGTCATCAATTAAATCGCCGGCGACGGGGCGAGACAGTAATTGACTGCCTTTAAAATGATTGATGAGTTGCACAAGATTTTGCGGCGCGAGAATATCTAAATCACCGGCCCAGGCGGCCTCGCCACCATTGCCTTGCGGGCAAATTAATCCCAGCCCGAAACTATTAGCCATAACGGCGGCGGAGAGTGTCCCGGGAACATCAGAGATTGACCCATCAAGTCCCAGTTCTCCTATGGCGGCGTAGCCTGCCATGATATCTGCTGGAATAACGCCAATGGCCCCCATAATCGCCATTGCGATTGGGAGGTCATAATGAGACCCCTCTTTGGGCAGATCGGCGGGCGCAAGATTGATAATGATACGATTAGACGGCAAGCGCAGGCCAAGAGATGAAAAGGCGGCGCGAACGCGCTCTCGCGATTCCGCGACAGCTTTATCGCCAAGACCGACCACATTAAACATCGGTTTTCCGGGCGTGAGCTGCACCTGAACATGGACGCGGCGCGCTTCTGTGCCTTCAAAGGCGACGGTAGAAATAGCAACAGACATAATGCGTCTAATCACATTATAAAGAACAAAGCAAGAACTCGTTTATAATATTGCTCGCAGGCGCTAACTGTTTTAAAGGGCAAGCATGATCAAAACACGCTATTCAATATATGCTCTTGCGACGGTTCTCCTTTTGGGGGGATGCCAGACTGTACGGCAGTCTTCTCCTGTAAAAACGACCGGGCATGTCATGTCTAAAGTTAAGGGTGATGTTGTCGAACTTGTGGATGTCTTTGTCGATTCTGAAAAAGTGGGTCAATATGGACGTCAGGTCGCGCAGGATTTGTCGCGTCCGGCTGTACGTTTGGCAGGCTCGGTTGGCGCTGTCGCGGCCAAAGGCGACATGGCCTATTTGGATAAAGATGGGGATATGCGGCTGACGCTGGATGAATATCGGAATGGTATGACGTCATCCGGTGCCTATCGCCTCGAGGCCTCGCGCCATGATTTAACGGTTGAACGTTTCGTGCGGGCCGAGTTTTATATAACGGATGTTAATCAAGATGGCTTTATTGATACGCCGGAATTGACAGGTCTACGCCGAAGAGACTTGGCCGATAAACGCGACGCGATTCTAAGCTATCGTCCCTATTAAGTATCTAATCCGATACACCTAACGGATTCAATTCCGGAGGCCCGCGCCGCGAGCGGGATGGGCGTTTGTAAATTCACCATCGGGTCGCGGACATAAAACCCGCGCGGACTGTCCGCGACAACCATCGCCCAATGGCTACGGCGGCTGGGTAATTTGAACTTCACAAGCGGATAATAGCCATCGGCCATGCAGGCGCGCACATCGGATTCCGTACCTTTTTTGAAAAAGCGCGCCTTGGCTTTGCCATTGGTGACCCGCTCTAAGCCGCTCCAGACCAGCCAGCCTTGCGCGGTAAATCCGTCCTTGGCCTTGAGGCGAGCATTTAAATCACCGGGATTTGTTGCAAAGCCTAAATTAGACAGGGCCATAGCCGCGGCCGTCACGAGGCAGCCATCACTGCGCAGCGGCTCAAGGGAGCCGCCCATTTGATGATGCGCCCAGCGCGGATCTTGCTGATGAAAATAGCTGTGATCGGGCAGTGCCATTTTTGCGTCGCGCATGGCGCTGCTGATGGAAACAGGATGTGTATTGGATATGGATATAGCCGGCTTTGATGGCTTTGGCGCAGATGCGCAGCCGCATAACATCATAGCGGTCAATGCCGCGCCCCATAACCGATAAAGTTTCATAGGGGGCTCTTAAGCGAAAGAGCTTAAAACAGCGTTTACTTGGTCTCGTCGTCGTCGGACTCATAAATAAGCAAATCTGCGGGCTGACAATCGAGCTCTCGGCAGAGCGCTTCGAGGGTCGTAAATCGCACGGCGCGGGCTTTACCAGTCTTTAAGATCGACAAATTAGCCAGCGTGATTCCCACGCGCTCAGCCAGTTCGGTGAGTGACATTTTCTTCTCAAGAAGGATCATGTCTAGATTGACGCGTATAGCCATAATTATACCGTCAGTTTTTCTTGTTCACGCATAGCAGCGCCTTGACGGAAAACCTGCGCCAGAACAATCAAAATTAGCACCATAGACCACACTTCCCAGCGCAGCGGGATTTCTTTGCTGCCGCTATTCAGGCCCGTAATATCCCCAAACCAGCTATTGGCGAAATTTAAGTCATCCAGTTTCCAGACATATAACATCACCATAAACATCAGCGCCGTGCGAATGGCCTCGCCGATAGCGACCGTCATCCATATCCGGCGCAAACGCGAGGCATTGCGCGGCACAAAGGGGTCCCCGCGTAATAGGGTTTTAGAAATTTTGCGCAGCTCTTGCAGAACCAAAATGGCGATAATGGCCCCGATGACTTTTACGCCGGTCCATATTGTAATGACATTATCGGGAATATCCGCCAGTTTTTCAAAACCGGGAATCATGCCGACCATCGTAAGATAGAGCGCAATACCCATGCCGACCACCATAAGGGCCAGCCATATCCAAGCGAGGATTGTCATAAATGAGATGAAAATATCGAGCGCCATAGCAGAGCGCAGGGGTTGTCCATCTAATTCAATGTCATCCATATCCAGATCAAAATCATCATAATCTTGATCGGACCTGCTTTTAGAGATTTTACGCATTCCAGACCGCCCATTTAATATATCACAGGGTTAGACAATTCAAACTTATGTGGCAAGACAGCAGATTAAGAAGGTTTTATTATGGACTGCCAGCAAACTGAATCGGCGCTGCGTGAAAGCGAGATTGATCCATTTATCTCAATCGATAAAGTCTGGGTGGCTTAGGCCGTGCAATGTAAGCCGTTGGTAATGTTTGAGGTAACTTACGGATTTGAGTAATCTCGTTCAGGCCCAAAAGTTAAGTATGAATAGCACAATTAAAATCAAAAACTGGGTTATTACCAATGAGACGAGGTTTCTTATGCTGACGAAGTCCTCAGACGGTGACTTTACTAAAAGTGTTAGTAATTAAAAAATAAAATTTTGCACTTTTGCGCTCCCTATCAACTAGATCATGGAGAAGAAAGAAATCGACATCTCCTTGGAAGTTATCAAATAAGTCGAAGAATGCTCTTTATCTTAAAGGCACGCCTTTTAAGGGGCTTTCATCGTTTATGTAATTTCAGCGAAATCTTTGAAAGACGTTAAGCAACTCATGCGTTCGCATGTCACGCCCAGTAGAATTAGCGTGATGTGGGCCGTCGCACAAAACCGATGTGTCTAAAAACGGTGACTGCTTAATATAATGAATTGAACGCTCAGATGTAATTGCATGCAAGGTCTCTGATACGTTATTTAAGTCTAGATTACTCACGTTGGATCGAAGGGTGGACGGCAAGATAAGGTGGACTTCAGCCCGAGGAAACAAGCGCGTGATTTCAGAAATTTGATTGTGAGTCCAGGCTGTTAGCGCCTCGTGATCTGACACCACATTCCAAGCGCTTTTAATGCCCTTACTGTTACAGCGGTCATATTCTTGAAAGTTGAAATCTCCATATGAATTAGGCGGAGGATACTGCCTCGTTGATGCAAAAAAACGTCTATCATTTAAGAGCAAATTCTTAAAGTTCTCAGCTATCGGTGTGCCTACCAAGTTAAATGACACCTCTCCGCTGAGGCCCGTGCCGCGTTGATTATGCTCCAATCGCTTAGCAAAATGTTTCGTCGTTAACGGGTAAACACTGCTGTAGAAAACATAGTCGATTTTATTCTTATCAAGAGGAATATTATCTACAAATTGGAAGTAAGCTTGATCTGAAAAACCTTCATTTAACAAACTCAAATTATAGCAACGCAAGTCAGTTTGGCGGGACATTTGCTCCGCGCTCAAGCTAAAGACTGAATTAGAACCGCCGAGTATTAAGCAATTAAAATCATGACCGGCTTTAAGGTTTCGGGCGTGTTGAGTTGTAATTAAATATCTGTTTTCATCGGCTATATATCTC
>CALKXN010000090.1 GCA_938003555.1 uncultured Robiginitomaculum sp.
GGACTATTTGGCCCGCCTTTTAACCAATAACGTCCTGAATTTTCGAAACGATAATACCCATTATCATGCGTTAGAAGCCCCCGTTGCGGCGCGCGAAAATCCGGAGCAGACTTATCGGATGATAAGACTGTAAACTCACCGGACGCATTCGTAATCCCAACACCCGTACCCATCATTGGGTCTCGGCTCGTCGCGATATTTTTACCGGTTTTCAACGCAGCCTTATATGTCCATTCACCCTCAGTGGGCGGCGCAAACCGCACTTGCCAGATATTACCCGCCTGCGCGCTTGTGTGGGCTGCATTGCCATCACCGGCGTAAAACCCGCGTATAAGGTAACTTTTGTCTCCGGACGTGAATTCTGCCAGTAAACGATAATCCGTAAAAGGGTTTACCTCAGCGGTTTCAGATGTCTCAGGACCTTCAAAGTTTAAGGTAACAGTGTGCCATTGACGGTGCCCCCCAATTTCCCCCTGTTTTGACACTGTAGAGGGGATTAGAGCCGCCGCTTTATAAGACTTCGACGGCAGTTTCAGACGCTCAATTGAGGTAAGCTCCGGCTCCCCACCGCGGTTTCCACAACCTGACGCCGTATAAAGATAACCGTTAATTTCAACAAAGGCCGAGCCATGCCGTCCTTGATTAAGCGAGGGCCAATTGCGCCATGTCCGGCTGACCGTATCAAAGGCCTCAACTTCATTATGAGCAGGCACCTGATGCTCACTCTCCCCGCCGCCGATGATGATTTCATTTTTCCAAGTTGCGATCATATTCCCGGCGCGGCCTGTAGGGATGTTTAAGGCCGTCTCCAAAGCTTCCCATGTCTCTGTTTCAAAATTAAAGACATCGCCATATGAATGCGTGGGGCCAAAATCATTGCCAACAGCATGTTCCGTCTTACGCCCCGCCAAGGCATAAAGTTTATTGTCCGCCACAGTGGCGACAAAATGATCGCGTTTATGCGGAGCATTCGGCAGGATGCGCCATTCGCCTGTCTTGGGGTCATATTCGTCAAACCAATTCACATAGCCGTTCATATGGCCATTGGTAATCCCGCCGACCATGTAGATTTTACCCGCATGATAAACCACACCGGCGCCGCCGCGACGCCGGGCCTCAGGAATATCATGTATCTCTGCATACCGGTCTTCATCAGGATAATAGACCATGACTTTTTCAAGTGGTTTTTCATTCGGCCAACCGCCCGTCATCGCCCCCATTAAATAAATAGCGTCATCAATGACAACGGATTGGAAATGGTGAAGCTCAATCGGTGTGTCAGACTTCGCGCTCCAGCTATTTGTAGCCGGATCATAAACATCAACAGGGTTTATGCGCCTACCGCCAATTAAATAAAGTTTGTCTTTATAAGCAACAGCTGAGGCTTCATGGCGAGCGGTTGGCACACCCTGAGGTGATAATGTTTCCCATTCCTTGAAAGGCTCACTCGCGAGTTCGTTTTCTAAAGATGATGAGCACCCTATTAAAAACATAGTCAAAGCTAAGGTAAAATATGTAAAAATCCGTTCGACCATCATTCATAACCTTTCGTTTTCAAGAGATATTGGCTTGATTATGACAACGATGTCAATTTATATTCAAATTGACATCACTACACGTCAAGCGTCAGCACCTATACCAGTATAAAAATAATCTCTCATTACAGATTTAACGCCTAACTTTGGTGCCAAAATCAATCAAAGCATCCATTTATAATGCAATGTCTTTTGTGGAATTATATAGTTGCTGAAAAATTTCCCGCCTTTGGGCATAATGATCGTGCAAATCAGGATCAGGTTTTATGCTATGCTCAATAACTGGAGGGAGACAAACGTCCGCAAAAGCTTCGCCGCTAACACATAATCTGGCAAGCCTTGCGGCTCCAAATGCAGGACCGACCGCAGCTCCTCCCCGGTAATGGAGCGGAACATTAAGACTTGTCGCAAGAATTTTACCCCAACACTAACTCCTCGCACCTCCGCCTATGACTGAGAGAGCCTCAACATCTGCGCCGGCCCCTCTAAGGGAATCAAGCCCGTCAGCGAGAGTGAACGCCACGCCTTCAAGCGCGACTTGGGCTAACGTAGTTTGGGTACCCTCATGGGTTAAGCCGAAAAGCCCCCTTCGCATTCGGGTTATTGTGCGGGGTACGCTCACCTGAGAGATAGGGTAGAAAAAAGGCACCATTTCCGGGCAAGTTAGCCACCTCAGCGCGAGCATAAAGGTCTGCAGGAGTTGAAAACCCAGTTATTTTAACGACAAAATCTATTGCGCTAGCTGCGGATAACATGACAGACATCTGATGCCAAAGGCTGGGTAGAGCATGGCAAAACGTATGCACAGCACTTTTCGGGTTGGGGCGATACTCCTCATCCGGAAGAAAAATCACACCTGATGTTCCAAGCGAAACGAAACCATTACCAGGAACAATAGTTCCAGAACCAACTGCGCCAGCAACATTATCTCCGCCTCCGCCCGCAATAGAGATTTGGGGCACACCCCAATCTGCCGCGACTTTAGCACGCAAAGTACCCGTTATTTCTGACTCTTCATAAAGACGGGGCATGTGATCTCGAGATAACCCCGTTAGGTCCAAAACTTCATCTGACCATTCTCTTGAAGCCACATCCATCCAAAGAGTCCCTGCGCTGTCGGACATATCTGAGGCGTAATCTCCGCTCATAAGAAAACGCACATAATCTTTGGGCAAGAGAACTTTGTTGATTTTAGCAAACAGCTCAACTTCGTGATGACGCATCCATTGCAGTTTCGGAGCTGTGAAACCGGGCATAGCAAGGTTGCCCGTAATTTTTGACAGAGATGGCATGTCTGCCATCATTTGAGCGCACTCGGCTTCGCTTCGGCCATCATTCCAAAGAATGGCAGGTCTAAGGACATTG
>CALKXN010000091.1 GCA_938003555.1 uncultured Robiginitomaculum sp.
ATTGCGTGGACGGGTATTCCTGCCGGATGGGAAGCCGTTGATACTTTGCCCGATAGGCCGTTAAGACCTCATGAGGTTAGCTCGCAAATTCTAGCGATAGCTCCGACCGAAGATATTGCGGTGATCGGCGAGAATTATGAATTGACGATTTTAAAATCGGGACAGCATGATTTTGATAGTAAAACTTTTCAGACTGAGATGGCCGAAATATATCTAAGTTTCAATGCGTTGTGGCGTGCTGATGACCCGAAGTTCCTTGTGACATTGTTGGGCGCCCCGGATGCAGCCTCTTACTCATCCTTTACGGGAACGGGTCGTTTTAATAGCTTTGCATCGGCGGCATCTGGTGACATTGATCTCGACTTTCTTTCACAATTTTTCGCCCATGAAGTTGGACATCACTGGATACCGGGCCAGTTAGGTCGATGGCCGAGCTGCAATGATGAAGAAAACTGTTCTCCGCGTATCTCTTGGTTCTCTGAGGGTTTTACCGATTTTATCATGACACAGGCGATGTTGACGGATGGGGGCTGGACGCAAGACGAACTTTTAAACTACACAAATCAGTATCTACGCGACTACTATTTATCTCCTGCCCAAACGGCGCGGGCTCATACAATTGATGAACTTTTTTGGCAAGATTATGAGTACGAAAAACAGCCTTATTGGCGCGGATTTTTACTGGCGATGAATTGGGATGCTGAAATCCGACAGCAGAGCAGCGAGACGAAATCGGCGATGGATGTCTTGCGAACAATGTATGAAAATGCAAAGGCCGCGCCGGATAGCGACAAACCGGAGTTAACATCAGAATATATTACGCAACAATTTAGCGCTTTGGCGCGACGTGACTTATTTCAAGATGTTGAAGAACATTATTATAATGGCGAGGTTTTGAAACCGAATTCTGAAATGTTCGGGAAATGCGCAAAGTTGAAATATAAATCGCTCTCGCCATATGATGTCGGATTTGACACGGGAGAAACGCTCTCGACCGGAATTGTGACGGGGGTTGCGCATTCTCACAACGCTGCTGCGGCGGGGTTAGAAAATGGCCAGAAATTTATTGCAAAAGTCTCTGGAGGGGGTGGAGACTCAACCACCCCAATTGTGCTTGAGGTTGAAGATAATGGCAAAGTTCTGAACGTTTCGTATCTTCCTGTTTCCGGCGATAAAGTCCAAGTCCCGCAATTTGTAAGGGTGAATAATTGCAATCCGTAACCAGGCTGCCACTAGCTTTGACACTCTTATGATAGATTAATGGATGGCGACTTAGGATAATTTACGCCAGTTAGGCCCAACTTGGCGCGGGACTTGAAAGGGAGAGTTTTTAGACGCCCCCAACCGAAAGACCGTCCCATGTTTGAGCAAATTCTGACCCCGCAAAATATATCTGTTGGCGTGATGTTTGTGATTACGATTGTGTTTGGGACTGTGTTTTGGTGGCCTGTGACGCGCTTTCCGCGCAAAGATGGCCTGCTCAATTTTTACTGGGTTGGCTTTTGGGCCTTTTTGGGCATGATCACAGCGATGTCCGGCGCGCAGGCGACATTAAAGCTTGCGGGTCAAAATGTAGACACCACGGCAAATGCACTACTCAATGCACTCACGATTACATTTGTTGTTTTCGTCGTCTTTGCGTGGTTCCGCCTCGTTTTGATGGGCGCAGGCAAAATGGTCACTAAGATCCTTCGCTAAAGCGGGCCGCCGGCCATAGGCAGGCTGTCGACGCGAACAGGGGTTGTCGGCGCGGGAACGGTTGTGACCACCGGCGCGTCCGGATCATTGGCCGGGCGCTGGCTATAAAGCGGCATTTTCACTTTTTTCGGCGCCGTATCATCATATAGCGAGCCATAAAGGCGATCCATCGCGGGCGCATGGGCTTGATCCTGTATCGGCAATGGCGCGAAGCCGCCCGCCGGAATGGGCGCAGGGGCAGGGCGCTGCATCATTTGCGCGGGCTGCGGCGCGCTTAGCGTTGGCGCAGGCGGCGCGTTACGCGTTGCGGCGCGTTGCAGGTTTTGCTGCTCTGTTAGAGACAGCGCAGGGGCTTGGGGAGCGGTCAGCGGCGCGCTCTGATTAGGGACTTGCGGTCTTGGCGCTGGCGCGAGCCTGCGCTGACGCACGATGGGTCTTGGCATTTGAACGCGCGGCGCTGCAGCTCTTTGAAACTGCGGCGCGGCTTGCGGCGCGGCTGGCCGTATCGCTTGGCGCGGCTCTACGGGCATCGGGCGGCGAACCGCTTGGCGGATCATGCGGGGCTGCGGGGCGGGCGCGCTTGCGGGCTGGCCGATACGAGTTGTGCGCGTTCCGGCGGCAATCACGCGGCGATCATAGCTTTGCTGCGCGCCGGCTGCGGCGCCGCTTATCGCGAAAGGATGAGACATGGCTTGGCCCGCTGTGGCATTAAGCTCGCATAGTCCAGTAGCCCGCGGCATACGCGGCGGCAGGAAGTTCCAGCTGCGGCACTGCGCGTCGCCGCTGCACTGCATCTCGCACACCATGGGCGATGGCGCTGCTGTGGTCATATAGGCCTGGCCATTGCGGTAAGCGTTGACGTCTGAAGCGGACAGAGGCGCCGCGAATGTGATGGCGGCGAGGATGAAAGCTGCGCGCATAGTAAATCTCCCAATGTGTTGAGAAATATGTGCCGCGATTTGGTTTACGGCGCGTTAACCATAATGGCCCGCGCGCTGATTTTTACATTTCGATTTGGGGATCATTCAGCGGCTGGCCTAAAACCATGGTCCAGAACACTTTGTACTCTGTGTCTTTCTTATAGGTCATGGCAATGCCTATTTCGGTGGCATCCGCCATCAGCAGGTTTTCATTATGGCCCGGACTGTCTTTCCACGCTTGGAAAACGCGATCCCAGCTGAGCTGTCCTGAAGCAACATTTTCAGCCGCCAGCCTAAACACATAGCCTTGGCGCTGAACCCGTTCATCTAATTGCGTGCCGTCGCTGCTGCTGTGGGAGGCATTGTCCATGCCCGCTTGATCATCACTATGAAGCTGCGATGTTCGCGTCAAAAGCGGGTTTAGGCGCACTGGGCTAAGCCCATATTGCGCGCGGTAAACATTTAGCTCTGTTTCGGCCAGTTGCAAATCAAATGGCGCAGGCGTGGGCGCATCAAAAGGGGACTGCTCCCCCTCGCCATTATTAAGCTCGCACACGGCAGTTGTGCCGGATTGCGTAATCGTTTCAACAAAGACCGTTCCGACGCAATTCACCGGGTCGGCTTGGCACAGCGCGCTACATTGCGCGCGGGTCTCAACGGGGGTGGTTTGATAGATACCGCTGGCTTTAACCGCAGCGGCGCTGGAGAAGGCTGTAAATAAAAATCCGGCAAGCGCGGGAATTACGAGCAAACGTGTCGTCATCGTTACCTCATGTGTATGTCCCAGCGGATCCTTCATGACTCAAAGAGCTAGGCAAAACACGTTAATTTTTGGTTGTGATGGTTAATTATGGCATGAGTTAAAGCTTAACTTATTAATTTATGTAGGAACTGACTAAGCTGAAAGGCTGCTCATCAAGAAAGCTCTTGTAAAAGAATTTTCTGTGA
>CALKXN010000092.1 GCA_938003555.1 uncultured Robiginitomaculum sp.
ACAAGAAGAGCCGCGTCCGGGCCTGCTCTCCGAGGCAGATTTTGCGGCTTATAAACACCTTAAACGCGACGCCCTGTGTAGTGATTATCGCGCCTATACGATTTGCGGCGCGCAGCCGCCGAGCTCCGGCGGCGTGGCGACGCAGGCCATTATGGGAATGCTAGAGAATTTCGATATGTCGAGCTCTGTGGACACGCCCCAAGGCTGGCATCACTTCATCGAGGCCTCTCGCCTCGCTTATGCGGATCGCGATCAATATGTCGCTGATGATCGTTTTGTAAATGTCCCCATTGGCGGCATGCTGGATAAGGACTATTTAGCCGCGCGTTCTGGCTTGATTAAATCTGATTCTGTCATGGCTAAAGCCGTAGCGGGCGCGCCCAAAGGCGCAGATAATGCCGGCCAGGACGCCACGCCGGACAGTCCCGGCACGAGTCATTTTTCTATCCTTGATCGCTATGGCAATGTTGTGTCCATGACCACAACGGTCGAGGCAGGATTTGGTAGCCAGCGCATGGCCGCGGGTATGATGCTCAATAATCAACTGACCGATTTCTCTTTCGTCGCGATTGACGCGCAAGGCCGCAAAGTAGCCAACCGCGTCCAGCCCGGAAAGCGTCCGCGCAGTTCGATGTCACCGACAATCGTGCTGGACGGCGACGGAGAGTTTTATATCGCGACGGGGTCGCCCGGCGGCAATTCGATCATTGCCTATACAGCGAAAACTATGCTCGCCATGCTCGATTGGGGCATGACCCCGCAGCAAGCCGCTAACCTGCCAAATGTCATTGCACGCGGCAATAGCGTCCGCATTGAAGAAAACCGTATGGACGCCGAAACGCTAAGCGCGCTCGAAGCGATGGGTCATGAGGTCAAGCGCAGCCAAGGCGAAGCGTCGGGCATCCACATCATTCGCAAAAACGCCGATGGGTCGCTGGAGGGCGGCGCCGACCCGCGCCGCGAAGGCGTAGCGTGGACGATTAACGACCTGCCTGTTGAGTAAATAATGCGCGAGAATTACACGCTTCCTCGTCTCTATACGGACGCAGATTTAACGGCGGGCGGAGGCGTTGCGCTTGACCGCGCGCAGTCTCATTATCTGTCAACCGTATTACGGCGCGGCATTGGAGACAGCCTGCGCCTGTTTAACGGGCGCGACGGTGAATGGCTGGCGGACATCACAGAGCTAAGCCGCAAATCCGCGGCCTTACGCGTGGGGCTGCAAAGCCGCCCGCAAACCTCTCCGCCCGACATCTGGCTGTGCTTTGCGCCTGTGCGTAAAGCGCGTAATGGATTTATCGCCGAGAAGGCCGCCGAGCTGGGCGCGGCGCGCTTGCGACCCGTCCTGACGGATCGCGTTCAATTTCCAAAAATGGGATTAGAGAAACTCGGCCTAACACTCATTGAGGCCGCCGAGCAAACAGAGCGCCTCGATGTGCCGCAGCTATCGGATACGGTGTCGCTGGGTAAATTATTGGGTGAATGGGACAGCTCGCGCGCGCTTATTTTTGCCGACGAAGCGGGGGACGCGAAACCCGCTTTGGAAGCCCTGCCCAGCTGCCCTGCCCCTGCGGCAATCCTCATCGGCCCCGAAGGCGGCTTTACGGACGCAGAGCGCGAAAGGCTTCGCAGTTGCGATTTCGTCACACCGGTATCACTTGGCCCGCGCATCTTACGCGCCGACACCGCCGCGCTCTCGCTGCTCACGTTATGGCAAGCTGTGAATGGGGATTGGAAATAATATTATTACCAATTCTTAATGATTTATTTCCCTAAATCCTGAATTTTGAGAATCCTCGCTTATAAATATCCTTGAAGTAATTAAACTTAAGAAAGGAATTTATATGAAATTTAGATTTGAAATTGATGTCAAAGTTTTAATAATGTTGGCTGTAATAATTATATAGCTAAGTAGGGCGGATTATAAATCCGCCCTTTTATAAGTATTATCGTGCTAATGTCCTTTACCCCGCACGTCCCTTAAAGCCGCGATTGACCATGGCTTCGGCGATTTGGACAGTGTTAAGCGCGGCGCCTTTGCGGAGATTGTCAGAGACGCACCAGAAATTGATCGTATTGTCCTGCGTGCTGTCATCGCGGATGCGCGAGACATAGGTGGCGAAATCGCCGACGCATTCAATTGGCGTGACATAGCCGCCATCTTCGCGTTTATCGACCACCATCAAACCCGGAGATTCGCGCAATATATCGCGCGCTTCATCGGCGCTGATTTCATTATGGAACTCTACATTGATCGCTTCGGCGTGACCCACAAATGTTGGGACGCGAACGCAAGTGGCCGTCACTTTGATGGACGGGTCGAGAATTTTCTTGGTCTCGACATTCATCTTCCACTCTTCTTTAGTCTGTCCGTCATCCATAAAGACATCAATATGCGGAATGACGTTAAAGGCGATTTGCTTGGTAAAATTATGCGGCTTGAAATCCTCATTGGAATAGATGCCTTTGGTCTGTAACCACAACTCGTCCATATTCTTTTTGCCGCCGCCAGAGACGGATTGATAGGTCGACACCACAACGCGCTTGATCTTGGCGTGATCGTGCAGCGGTTTAAGCGCGACAACCATTTGGATCGTCGAGCAGTTAGGATTGGCGATGATGTTTTTCTTTTTGTAATCCATCGCCGCGTCTGCATTTACTTCGGGCACGACCAAAGGCACGTCCGGGTCCATACGAAAGGCGGAGCTGTTATCAATAACCACTGCGCCCGTAGAGGCGATTTCCGGTGACCACTTCTTTGACACATCGCCGCCTGCGCTCATCAGGACCACATCGACTTTATTGAAATCAAATGTCTCCAGGTCGACGCATTTCAGCGTCTTGTCCCCAAAGCTGACTTCGCGGCCCACACTGCGGCGCGAGGCCACGGCGTAAACGTCGCCCGTTTCCAAAGCGCTTTCCGCGAGGATTTCCAGCATTTCGGTTCCGACATTTCCGGTCGCGCCGACGATTGCATAATTGAGGCTCATGATGACATCCTTGAGGTATGTTGAAGTGCAGCGGGGGGCTTTAGTCGATTTATCAGAAATGCGCAATGTTTTGCCGTGGGCGGCACAGTAAAATTATCGGCGCGGCATAATTTACCGCTTTTTACGGCCCCGCCAGAGTAATGCCGCCACGACCGCGACAAATAATATACCCGCAGCGATCTCAATCATGGACAGCCCCATAAAGACCGGCTCTGCCATCAAAAATATCGCGCCTTGGCCCGCCGAACCGGGATCATGCACGGCGCGGTGACCGGCCACGCCCACGGCCGCCAAAACAAGGGCACCCAGCACAGAGACCTGAAGCAGAATAACGACAAGACGAAAGTCTTTCTTATCTTGCGCTTCGCGGCGCGCCCGGGCGGCGCGGCTGCGTTTAAACACGCGATCTTTACGGCGCAGGCGCGCGGAAACTGCATGAGGCACGCCATCAGCAGTATTTTCAGTT
>CALKXN010000093.1 GCA_938003555.1 uncultured Robiginitomaculum sp.
CAGAGGGCATGGCTGACTACGTTACAAAGGGCACGATGACCCAGGACTATGCAGATTTTCTGCTTGCGCTGCCTATATGGGTGA
This sequence comes from uncultured Robiginitomaculum sp., assembly GCA_938003555.1. Taxonomy (GTDB): domain Bacteria; phylum Pseudomonadota; class Alphaproteobacteria; order Caulobacterales; family Maricaulaceae; genus Robiginitomaculum. The sequence continues at coordinate 85 of CALKXN010000093.1, forward strand.
AGGCTGCATTTGGAATTGCTACGATTGGCGGGCTGCTCGCCTCAATTTGTTTGCTTATGCGTAAAGCGATAGCCCCAATATTATTTATGCTATCATTAGCGGGTGCATTTTTGATGTATCTGTATTTGTTTGTTCTGAGCGGAAAAGCCGACATTCTGCCCGTATCTGATTTCATTATCGCGGCATGTGTTGTTGTGGTGACATGCCTCATGATTTGGTTCTCCCGCAGAATGATTGCTAATGGCATATTGGGTTAGGTAAATTTGACCTCAAATAACCGCCTCGCGGCGTTGCTAATACGCGCTCCGCGCGTTACTCCGTCTTTAAATCAAAGACAGCTATTGCGCGGAGTTTTTTATGTCTGATATTTATGACGTTGTGATTATTGGCGGCGGCCCGGGCGGCTATAACTGCGCCATACGGTGTGGCCAATTGGGTCTTAAAGTGTTGTGCGTTGAAAAACGTGCCAGCAAAAAACTTGGCGGCACATGCCTGAATGTGGGCTGTATCCCGTCCAAAGCACTGCTGCACGCCTCCGAGCTTTATGAAGAAGCAAGCACAAGCTTTGCGGATATCGGCATTGATGTAACGCCGAAACTGAACCTGCCTAAAATGCTCGAGTCCAAAGCAAAGGCCGTTGAAGGCTTAACTGCGGGTATCGAGTTTTTATTCAAAAAGAACAAAGTCGATCACGTCTTTGGGTTTGGTAAAATCACAGGTGCGGGCACGGTTGATGTTGAAGGTAAAGCTTATTCCGCTAAGCATATTGTTATTGCAACAGGCTCCGAAGTGGCAAAACTTCCAGGTGTTGAGATTGACGAAAAACAGATCGTTTCATCAACGGGCGCGCTGGACTTAGATAAAGTGCCGGGCAAATTACTTGTCATTGGCGCTGGCGTAATCGGTTTAGAGCTTGGCTCTGTGTGGCGCCGCCTTGGCGCAGAAGTAACCGTTGTGGAATATCTTGACCATATTCTACCGGGTATGGACGGTGAAGTTCAAAAGCAAGCCGCGCGCATTTTCAAGAAGCAAAAAGTCAAATTTGAATTGGGCCGCAAAGTGACTGGCGTGACGAAATCCAAGTCTGGTTTGAAGGTTGCGACCGAAGCGAGCGCAGGCGGAAAGGGCAAAGAGATTGATGCAGATGTTGTATTGGTCTGTATTGGCCGCCGTCCTTACACTCAAGGCCTCGGACTTGATGCCGTGAATGTCAAAATGGATAAGCGCGGCTTTATTGAAACGGATCATTTCAAAACAAGCGCAAAGAATATCTGGGCCATTGGTGACTGCACACATGGTCCAATGCTTGCCCACAAAGCCGAAGATGAAGGCACCGCTGTTGCTGAATTGATCGCCGGGAAAGCTGGGCATGTGAATTATGATGTCATTCCGGGCGTGGTTTATACCAAGCCGGAAATTGCGAGTGTCGGTAAAACCGAAGAGCAGCTTAAAGAAGAAGGCATCCCCTATAAGAAAGGGAAGTTCCCATTCCAAGCCAATAGCCGCGCGCGCTGTAATCACGAGACGGATGGCTTTGTGAAAATTCTTGCCCACGCGGAAACAGACGAGATTCTTGGCGCGCACATGATTGGCGTAAATGTCGGCGATCTGATTGCCGAAGTTTGCCTCGCTATGGAATTTAAAGCGGCCTCCGAAGATATTGCCCGCACATGCCACGCTCACCCGACAATCACCGAAGCTGTCCGTCAGGCTGCAATGGATGTCGAGGGCTGGGCGATGCAAATGTAGAAATCGATTAAGTATCGATTTCTACATTTGATAATAAATGGAGCGATGCAGCGTTTAAGCTGTGTCGCTTTTTTTAGTTTTACAAGTGACCGCTGGATACAGAGCGACTAGAATGATCCATGCTCTCCGAATTTTATGATTTTAAAACTCAGCTTTGGAAATGGCAAAGCGAAACGGCGACGGCGTGGTTCTTCCTCAGCTTGCCCGATGACATATCAAAAGAAATCAAATTTTTCTGCCCGCGTAAGGGGCCGGGCTTTGGCTCTATCCGTGTTGAAGTCACAATTGGCGAAAGCATCTGGCGCACGTCGATTTTCCCGAGCAAAGACACAGGAAAATATTTACTGCCTATTAAAGCCGCCATTCGAAAGGCCGAAAGTTTTGGCGAGGGCGACACGGTTAAATGCCGCCTTAAAGTTCTGCTCTAGCTTTGGCCTAACAAAGCGCGCATCGCGTCTAAATACGCAATCCAAGCGCTACGCCCCTCATCGGTTAAATGCACCAAGGTTTGCGGGCGCTTGCCATTATAACCTTTTTCTTGCCGCACATATCCGGCCGTTTCCAGCTTCGTCAGGTGCGTCGATAGATTACCGTTCGTCGCGCCGGTTTTATCTTTGAGCTCTGGAAAGCTGGCGGGATTTACCGCCGATAAATAGGCCATAACGCCCAGCCGCAAGCGGCCATGAATGACGTCATCTATGGCGTTTATATCTGGTTGAGGCTGAGCTGGCTTAGGCATGTTCACGCTCAAGCTTTAGCGACTTTACCGCAGGAAGGACAATAACCAAAATAATTGCGATAGCTGCGAAGAGGTAAAGTTCTATGCGTCCATACAAAGCCATGGCGATCGCGGCGGCGAGAATTGAGCCATAGCCGGGGAGGCGCAGTCGCGCGTGATTACCAAATGCGGCGGTCGTTAAATAAGCCATGCCATATCCGGCAAAGGCAAAAGGGACAACGAGGTCGAACATGGATGGACTGCCTTGGCCGATGAGGATATTTAAAAGAATACCGATAAAGAGCGCGAATAGCGCAAATCCAAATGATGACCAAATATGACGTTCGACTTTTTGTGCTGCGGCATTGTTGGTCGTGCCTTTCATGGACATGCCGAGGACAACTGAGCCTATGGCGGCGCAAACCCCATAGGCCATCCATACGACGCCGACAAAATTAGGGTCAATGCCTGCATGTCCACTCCCGACGAACCAATGCGCTAGAAATGTAACACATAAAAGAATGCCCCAGAACAGGCCGTACCGGCCGCCAATTAAAGGCGCGTTCTCGCCAGACTGGGCGACTGACTTTATATAATCCAGATTTTTCAAAGCTTCATTTTGCGTCATGACGTTACTCCAATTGATGTCTTGTATTCTTTTTACACAAATTAGTTTGCAATGCAAACCTAAATATGCATATTGCAAATAAGTTTGAAATACAAACCTTATTGGGATGTTGATTAAACCCACGGAGATACGGCGAAGAGCCGACCCGATTTAGAGAGGGAGATGTTGGATCGCCCTATAGGACTTAGGAGCTTACGCATGAGCACTTTTTTGAAAACATTACGCAGCGCCGCAGCTATTGCGGCATTTGGTTTCGCTATTCCGGTTATGGCCGGGGAAGCCGCTATTCCTGTCACAATCGCATTAGACGGCGTGCAGGCCGGAGGCGCGCCTTTATATATTAGCGTTCAAAAACGCGGCGAATATATGGGCATTAAAGGTCACGGCGAAATTATAAAAGCCACGACGGATGGCAC
>CALKXN010000094.1 GCA_938003555.1 uncultured Robiginitomaculum sp.
TTTATCGCGTTAATATTTTGGTCCACCACATTCATAACGATTGCGCTATATTATTTTAGCTTGCCATTATTTGAACTAGCGAAAGCCTTTGACGTCATTCAACCGGGTCTTTTATCGCCGACCCGGCCAGAGTGGATGAAATTTATTCCGGTTGGCCTTTATGGATCTTTGATAATATTTGCAGCCCTAATTATTGAAGCGCTTATCGTGCGCCGCCCTGTAAAATATAAATTTGCCAATTCGATTGTAGAGGCTTTTGAATGAGGGCATCTTTCCTAAAAATAACCTTACTCATATCTATGGCTTCAGTTTTGTCAGCGGGATGTGAGAGGCGGCTTAAGCACGACTCGTCGGAAGCTTTTTTCGCACCCGATTAAGGCGGCGATCCTGCATTGTTTCAACACCTCTTTTGGTTTTTCGGTCACCCTGAAGTCTATTTGCCCTTTGTGATTGTTATATTTGGTCTTTGTATTTTAGCTTTTGCAAAATTCTTTCCGGTAAAATGGAAGGCCATAGTCAGAGCGATGAAGTGGCCGCCAAGCGTTCCTGCGCTTTGGGTCTATAGCGGCGGCTTGATCGCGTTTTTTGGTAGTGTCACTGGTTTCGTTATGGCCAATTCAGGTGTCGATTTAGTTCTGCATGATACCTATTATATTGTGGCCCATTTCCACTTAATCATCATTATTGTGAGTTTATCGGTCTTCGTTTCAATCATATTCTGGAGTTTGCCACATATTCTGCGAGCCTTTTATAACATTTGGCTCGGACGTTTGTGTTGGCTGCTTTGGTCGATTGGTATTGGCTTACTTATTTTTCCGCAACACCATCTTGGCCAAGTCGGGAAACCGCAGCGTTATGAGGCTTATCAGCAAGAGCTAGAGATTTGGAATACTGTGGCTATGATTGGAGTTATTTTCTGCGCTCTCGCCCTTGCGACATTTATTGCTTTGGTGATTGAAGCGCTTGTGAAGCGGCGGCCTTTGCGCGATAAGCCCGCCAATCTCACATTGGACGCATTTGAATGACTGATAGTTCAACATCATCGGCGGTTACGCCCTCCGGCCTCGGCACAGCTGAGCCGCGTGATTATTTTGCGTTGATGAAACCGCGCGTCATGAGCCTTGTTGTGTTCACGGCGTGGGTCGGATTGTTCGTTGCGCCGGGATCATTATCCCTGCCGCTCGCCGCCGCGTCGATCCTTTGCATCGCTGTTGGAGCAGGCGCGTCGGGCGCGCTCAATATGTGGTGGGAAGCCGAAACAGACGCGCTAATGTCGCGCACCAAAACGCGCCCCATTCCCGCAGGTAAATTATCGCGCGATAGCGCGCTTGGCTTTGGCGTGATTCTATCCGCCTTTTCCGTGCTCGGTTTGGCGATGGCGAGTAATTATTTCGCTGCGGCGTTTCTAGCTTTTACAATCTTGTTTTACGCCGTATTTTACACGATGTGGCTAAAGCGCGCGACGCCGCAAAATATCGTCATTGGCGGCGCAGCCGGAGCCTTCCCGCCCATGGTGGGCTACGCCGCTGTGACGGGAAATATCACATGGGATAGCGTGATTTTGTTCCTGATTACCTTCATGTGGACGCCGCCGCATTTTTGGGCGCTGGCGCTGTATAAGACGATTGATTATGACAAGGCAGGCATTCCGATGATGCCTAATGTGGCGGGCGCAAAGTCAACGCGCTTGCAGATATTCTTATACTCACTTGTACTCGCGGCGGTTTGCGCGCTGCCCTTATTTACGGGCCTTGGCGGGCCGCTTTACGGCGTTGTTGCGCTGCTGCTCAACGGCGGATTTGTGTTTCTGGCATATCGCGTGTGGCAATCTCGCGCAGGAGAGCGCCCTGTCGATCATGATGAAGCCTCGCTATATGAAGTGAAAGCGGGCGACAAAGCGGCGCGTAATTTATTCGCCTTTTCGCTCTTTTATCTTTTCGCGATGTTCGTCGCTATTGCGGCAGAACACGCTTTGAAACTGTACGGATAGATTATGCAGCCCGAAGATCATTTCAGTGACGCCCCTAAAATTGAATATGTGACGCCAACGGCCGAAGAACTTGCCGCGCGCAAGAAACGTAACCTCGCCATTGGCGGTGTTTTGGTCGCCTTTTGTATCCTGATCTTTGCGCTAATGGTGTTTAAAAGTTGGGGCGGAGAAGCGTAATGACCGAGCATATAAACCACCAAGAGCGCAATAATAAGCGAACGCTTGGCGTATTGATGGTTGTTTTATTTGCGATGCTGGGCCTCGGTTTTGCGTCAAAACCGCTTTATGATACATTTTGCCGGGTCACCGGATATGGCGGCACAACCCGCACCGCAGATGTGAATGATAATGTCATTTCGGATCGGGTCATCACTGTGCGTTTTGATTCCAATATTACGAATGGTTTGCCGTGGACATTTAAGCCCGACCAAATTTCGATCGATATTCAAGTCGGCGCGAATGGCCTGACATTCTATAAGGTTAAAAACCTGGCGGATTATCCCGTTGTGGCCACGTCAAATTATAACC
>CALKXN010000095.1 GCA_938003555.1 uncultured Robiginitomaculum sp.
ATTTGATATTCATCTTGGAAGCTTTGCAGCGCGTCGATCAAGCGCTGATCCTCATCAATAAGTGACAGGCAATTGGCGAGCTGGGCGAGGTTCCAATACATGCTCTCGGGTTGGCGCGCGAAAGCGTATAATTTACCGTGGTCAAAATAGGCCGCCGTGAAATCAGCCTGCATGTGCGGCAAGAACCGATAGGGGCCATAGTCAAAACTCTCTCCGCTAATATTCATATTATCGGTATTCATGACGCCATGCACAAAGCCCGCCGCCATCCAGCTGCCAACCATATCGGCGCTGCTCTTGGCCGCGGCGCGCAGCAGTCCCGCAGGCGTTTTATCCGCGACGTCTGGATAATAATGGCGCAGGCAATAATCCGTGAGCGTTTGCAGATTGTCTGTGGCATTTTCGAAATATTGCCTCTGAAATGTCCCAAACCGGATATGGCCGTGCGAGAGGCGCACCATCACGGCGGAGCGCGTTGGCGACGGTTCATCCCCGCGTGTCAGCTGCTCGCCTGTCTCAATTAATGACATTGTTTTAGATGTATTGACGCCAAGACTTTCCAGATAGCGCGTCGCCAAAACCTCGCGCACGCCGCCAAGCAATGTCAGCCGCCCGTCGCCGCTACGCGAATGCGGGGTCGTCCCGGAGCCCTTTGTGCCAAGGTCCATAAGCCGCCCGCGATCATCACGCATTTGCGCAAATAAAAACCCGCGTCCGTCGCCAATGTCTGGATTATAATGCCGAAATTGATGACCGTGATAGCGCAGCGCAAGCGGCTGTTTTAAGTTATCCTCCAGCGGCGTAAAATGGCCGAAATGTTTCGTCCATTGGGTATCGCTAAGACCGCTTAGCCCTACTGTTTTCGCCGCGCAGTTATCGCGATAGCGCAGAATATGTTTCGGAAACTCAGCCGCAAGGACAGGGTCGTAAAAATCCTCGCCGAGCTGCGTAATTTTGACGTCCGCGATATAGTCCATCACATCCCAAGCTCAGCGCCAAAATGTGTATGGACATTTTGGTAAAACGCCATCGCCATAATGCGTTTTCGCCACGCGCTCAGCGCTTTGAAATCTGAGAGATCAACCTGGGCAAGCTCTGCTGGGTCAAGCGCGGCAATCATTGCAATATCGGCGATCGATAATGTATCTCCCGCCACAAATTCACGCCCCTCCAAGACCTTATTTAAATGCGCCCCATCGGTGGCAATCATTTTCAAACCAAAAGCAAGTGATCTCTCATCCGGCTCTTGCCCGATAAATTTATAAAGAACGCGGTTAAACATGACCCGTCCCATAGATTGCCCCAAATGCACGCTGGCAAAACTCATCCAGCGATCAATATTTGCGCGCGCCATGAGGTCACCCGGAAATAAATCTGATTTATGCTTTGTCGCTAAATAGCGCAAAATCGCATCTGATTCCGTTAGCGTGAAATCCCCATCCTGAATCACCGGAACGCGGCTCATGGGATTAAGCGCCATGAAGGCTGCGCCGCGCTGCTCGCCGCCTGCCAAATCTACCGTGTGAAACGCATGCTCCAGCTCCAATGCACTTACAGCGTAACGCACTTTATTAGAGGGGGAAGAAAAGGGATGACCGTAAACTTTAAGCATGACAGCCTTTCTTTATAAGTTGCTTGCGTAAAAATTCGCCGACATCGACGGGAATTTTACGTCCGGGCGGAAAAGCCCGCGTGAAATTTAAAAAGCCATGTGGCATCGCTTTTTCGTGGTGATGCTGAACCTCAACGCCGGAGAGGCGCAGACTATCAGCATAAGCCCGGCCTTCTTCCCGCAGCGGGTCAAGTTCTGTTGTGAGAATATAAGCCGGCGGCAGACCCTTCAGGTCTTTTTCAAAAAGGGGGGAGAGACGCGTATCTTTCACATCGGCGCCGCAGACATATTTCGCTTGAATATAGGTCAGCGCCACTGCGCCAATTTCAAAGCGGTCTTGCCATCCAAGCGTATGCGGGCGTGTCTCAGCCAGCTGCATCAACGGATAGAACAATATCTGCGCGGCCAGTTCGCGGCGATATTTCTGCGCCAGATACGCTGCTAAATTCCCGCCTGCGCTATCCCCGCCAATGGTTAGGCATGTGCCGTCAATGCCATGCGCCGCGCCCTCTTCCATAGCCCAAATCAAAGCGCGCTCAGCGTCATCCGTTGCGGCCGGAAAAGGCGAGACCGGCGCAAGGCGGTAATTTACGGAAACAACGCGATGTCCCGATGATAATGCAATGCGGCGACAAATCCCGTCATGACTATCCAAGTCACAGGCCACAAACCCGCCGCCGTGATAATATATATGAGCGGGGCCAAGCTCGGGCGCATCATAAGGCGTGTAAATCCGTGCGCCGATTTCTTCATCACCCCGAAGAATGGAAATATCATCCACGGTTTGCATTTGCGGCCCCGGCGCCTCAAATCGATAAGTGAGTTTGCGGATGCGCGCATGCGTTTTTTCAAACTTATCCGGAGCGTCACGAAACTCATTGAGCTGCGCGCGCATATCATCAAACAGACTCATGGCGTGTACCCTCCCTCTTCCAGATAAGCGATTTCTTCGGGGCGGCTTTTGCGCCCCAAAACAGTGTTCCGATGCGGAAAACGACCAAATTGCTCGATTACTTTGCGGTGCGCTTTAGCATGAAACAGCGTATTGGCATTATCAATGCCGCGATCAATTAAATAGACACACTCGCTTTGATCCGCTTTATTTTCGCTATGCATAAAGGGCATATAGAAAAAGGCGCGGCGCTCTTGGTCTGTCTTTAAATCAAAACTGTTTTTAACCGCGCGCTTTGCGGCCGCCAGCGCAAGCTCATCCCACGTAAACATTGCTGCCGTGCCGCGATACATATTTCGCGGAAATTGATCAAGCATCAGGATTAAAGCGAGCGCGCCTTCCTTATGCTCTTCCCAAGGGTGGGGGGATTTACGCGCCACCGACAAAGCCGCCTCAATCGCGTCAACTTCGAACTCTCCGCGCACTTTGGCATCAAAAGCATCCGATTGCGCGAACCAATTTTTCGGCCCAGCCTCTTCGAACCAAAAGTCCAAAATTCTAGTCGGGCTAGCGCTCATAGACGTATTTCACCATCTTCAATTTCCGTGACAACATCAGAGGTCAGCTTAACATAATTATCCCCCTTTGGCGGGGCGTAAAATAACGGGTCAGATATTTTATTGGGATCAAAGCCCGCTTTAACCAAATCCGTTTTCTTGAATTTAAATGTGCTGGTCGTATCTGTCTCGGTGGACAAACGTAAAAAGACCGGGCGCGCATAATGCGGCAATTCGGAAGTGACATGGGCGTATAATTTTTTCAGGTCGATATCCGTGTCCGTGACAAGCGAGGCCATGCCTGCCCGCCCGTCATGACCGGGAACCGCAACGCCGTAGACATTGGCCTGCACAATCCCGGGGAAGGCCGACAATACGCCTGCCACTTCATTTGTGGCAACATTTTCTGCCTTCCAGCGATAGGTATCACCAACGCGGTCAACAAAGTAGTAATAGCCGTCTTTGTCGCGGCGCACGAGATCCCCCGTGCGGAACCAACGATCCCCGGGCTTGAAGACATCGCGTAGAATTTTCTTTTCTGTTGCAACGCGGTTCTCATATCCGTCAAAGCGAAAGCGCGCATCATCCTCTTTGATTTCGCCAATTAACTCACCGACCACGTCATTTTGGGTGCGCACACATAAACCGTCTCGGCCACGCGGATTGCGCCCGCTATCCACATTATATTCAATAATATCGACATTAAATTTATGCTTTAAATATCCCGGCACGCGGCCAATCGCGCCAACACGTCCGCGTACATTGATCAAGCTAACATTGCCCTCGGTCGCGCCGTAAAACTCAATCACATTTGGAATATTAAAGCGGCTTACAAATCCGGGCCACACTTCGGGGCGAAGACCGTTGCCAATGATAAAACGGATATTGTGGCTGCGCTCCATTGCATGCGGCGGCGAAGAGAGAAGAAAGCGGCACAGTTCCCCAACATACATAAATAATGTCGCGCCATATTCGGTGCATTCTTCCCAGAATTTAGAGGCCGAGAATTTCGGGCGCACAATAACCGCCCCGCCCTTCATCAGCGCGCAGCCCACGCCGCATAATCCGCCCGTAGCGTGATACATCGGCAGGACCATCATCATGCGATCTTCGGGGCCGCATTTTGCGCCCGCCGCAAAACCGCGCATATAATTTTGCCCCCGCACATGGGTGACCTTAGCGGCCTTAGGCAGACCCGTCGTGCCGGAAGTAAACATCTTCAGGAGTTGATCTCCGGCCTTGATCCCTTCGCGACGCTGACGTGACGGGCGCTCTGTTTTCTGCGCGGCGACCGCATCATCAAAACTCTCCAGCCCTTTGACCGCGCCAAATGCAGATAGCGCTTTCATATCCGCAGGCAACTCGCTTTTAGCCCCAAAATAGGCCTCGTTCATTTCATGATCGACAATCAGAAATTTTGCCTCAGAAATCGTGACGCAATGCTGAAGCGCTTTGCTGGCCAATTGATAATTGAGCAAGGCCGGAATAATGCCAACCTTTGTCAGGCCATACCACAGCGCAACATATTCAAGGCGGTTTCGTACAAAAATTGCGACGCAGTCCCCGGGCTTTAACCCCTCGTCCAACGCCCAGCGCGCGACTTGATTGGCATAGGCATCAAATTCATTATAGGTCCAACTGCGCGCGCCTTCGATGAAGGCTAAATTTGATCCAAATTCATCAACGCTTTTCTCAATATCATCCGGCAGCAATCGCTCCGATTTTGGATCCACATCCTTGACATAGCCCAGCATACGCAGCGCGTCGCTTAGATATCGATATTCTCTTTTAATTGCAGACAGCAGACCCATTTACGAAACGCCTTTTGAAGTGATTTACACCAAGATAGGCAGGGCAGCCAAAGCGTCAACACAAAAGGCTGCTTTCGCCGCATTCTATAAAAAAACCCCCGTCATAATGACGAGGGCTCTTTTGACTAACGGAGCTGACTAGGCTCGTTGGGAGTAGCGGTGGGAGGGCCGCTAATGTGCCGATGGGAACGGCGTGCATTACATGGTGCAATGCAGTTGTTCCTATCTTTGCAACAGCTATGCCAACCAAAAAAGGCGAGTTTGTGACGTAAAAGTCCCTTTTACAGCGAAAATTTCTAGCGCCGTGTCCCAATACGAAACATTCCGTTTCGATATGGGACAGATTATTGTCCGCCGAGACTCACTTGGCGCTGCGTTCGCGCCGGAGCGTAACGATCACGCGCCATCGCAAAGCCGTTCAAATAATTCGGCGACAAGCGAACTTGGCGTTCTCCGCCATTTTGGCCGCGCAGTAACAATGTCAGACCCTGACCGCCCTGAGCGCGCTGCAACAAATCACGCGGCACATAGACCCGCATTTGTTCACGGCGTTTGCATGAGGACGTCACGACATAATCTGCGCCGCCATAGCCGCCGCCCCAAAATCCGCCGCCATAAGAGCTGCGCGGATAGTGACCCCGATTATAACCGCGATAGCTTGCTGACAATCCGCGGCGCAGGCTGCTGCGGCCATAAGGTCGGTGACTTTGGGTTTTATCAGATGCACTCGCGCTAAGCGTGACCGCTTGATCCGGGTTTTGGAAATACATGCCCTTGACCGGGCTTGAACGCGGTCTAGGGCTCACGGCGGGCTTACGCGGGCGAACGGCAGGTTTGCTCACAGGCTTTGGCTTAGGGCGCTCAACGCGCGGACGCGGTTTCGGCGCAGGCCGGCTGACTGTGGGTTTGGATACCGGCGCAGGCATATTTCGGCTTGTTCCGCGCGGACTACGATCCATGCCCCCAACGCCGCGCGGCGCGCGGCGATAGACTGTCGGTGTTGGCTGCGGGCCATTTATGGGGACGTCCGGCGTGAATGTGCCATCATCATCGCGTCTGCGCGGGCGCCGCGGGCGATCTACGACAACGCCCGTGTCATCATCATCTCCGGTGCGCGGCTCGCGATCATCATCATCATCGTCCCGGTCATCATCATTCCCGCCTCGGCCTATGCGGCCATCACGGCCTTTTCTGCCTCTACGGTCATAGCCCTCATGACCCCGGCGATAATGCCCGCCGCCATAATATCCAGCCCCGTAATGACCGCTGCCATAATAGGGAGACACATCTTGGACTCGATCTTCACAGGACAAAACTGTTGCAGAAAAATCAGCCAGTAAAACCTGCTCCCCGCCGGCCCAGCGGGCGCGATTATAGACCTGCATTTCCGCAGGGTTAGCTGTTGGCGTGTCATATAACAAACCCACATCCAGCCACGCTCCGCCGTCTAAATCTTGATAGGGCTCTGCCGTTTGAAGATAGGCTGTCGCCGTTGTCCCTTGCGCCCATCCGCCTTGTTTAATGGATGGCGAGCGCAATTGATTTAGCCCGGTATAGCTATCTAGAACGGGGAAGCTACGCTGCGCAATGTCTTCAGGCGCGCGCTCATTCACAGAGGTGGCACAGGCCGTAACCAACAAGACGGCACTTCCCAAAAAAACAAATTTAGACACAGGCGACATAAATACTCCAATCCTTCACTTGCGCTATACACTCGCAAGATTGAGGCCATGCTGAAGTGATAATTCATTTATCATTCACCCGCGCCACATGGGCCTGAGTAGACCACGCGCAAGTGCAGTGAGTCAAATCGAGGCATCGTGGGAATTTTGTCTAATATTATGAGCCCCACCACGGCAACGCCGTGAAGGTGGTACGGGTGGTCGGACTCGAACCGACACTCCAGAGGAACTGGATTTTGAATCCAGCGCGTCTACCAATTCCGCCACACCCGCGTGTTCAAAAACCATCCGAGGGATAATTTTTGGATGCGCGCCAGATACCGAAGTAAGCGCGCACCGCAATTTATCTGTCACAATTTTACCGTAGGATGAATTGTATCAGGGCGTTCCATTAGCCCTGACTTACG
>CALKXN010000096.1 GCA_938003555.1 uncultured Robiginitomaculum sp.
ATTAAACCCTTTGGTATGGCCCGCACGGATGTTTACCGCCTATCTAATGATGACCTCCTAGAGGATCGCGAATTTTCTCGCACACTGGGTAATGTCGGCGTCGATGCACGCTGGACACTTATTCGCCCGGGGGACCTCGTCGACTGGACGATAGAACCGCGCGTGCAAATTACGCAGGCCTTTGGCGATGCCAAGCTGGATGAATTTAATGTCAATTCAACAGACCGTTTCGGTAATCCGATCATTCGCAGCGTCACCGAAGACGGTATCGGCCTAGATCTTGACCGCGCCCTTTTGTGGAGCGCCAATAAATCCACTGGATTTGATTTTTGGCAAGACGGCTTTCGCGCAGATATCGGCACAAGTTTTGGCGCGCGCTGGCAGGATAACCGGGCATCATTATTTGTCGGTCAAAGCTTTGCCTCGGGATATGACACTGAATTTGCGCGCGCGACGGGATTGTCTGATGATCGCTCTGATATTGTCGCCCAAGCCGAGCTGAGTCTTGGCGATCGGTTCTCGACAGTGAACCGCCTGCGGTTTGACGATGAAGACGGAACATTACGCCGTGTTGATAGCAGCCTGAAATATAGCGGAGAGCGTTTATCCGCAAATGTCCGCTATTACAAAATTGATGACCTGTTCAGCGATCCCGGCGTCACCGGCGCAGATCTGCCGCCCGAAGAAATTTCTGGGCAAGTTGGCCTTAAACTTACTGAGAACTGGGCGATGCGCTACCGCGCCAACCGCGATCTGGATGCTGGGCTCACGCGCCGCGAAGAACTGGCTTTCATCTTTAATGATGAGTGCACATTGGTTGAACTCTATTACGAAAAGCGCCGCAACGATATTGGCCTTGCAGGCAATAGCTCCGGTGTCGGCGTTCGGGTATCGCTGCTGTCGCTAGGCGATTTTAAGCCGGAGTAGGTAACATATCTTCTATTCTCGCTTATCCCAACGAAAGTTGAGATCCATATTCTCAAAGATCAACGCGCACAAAATTATGGGTGTTGGGCCCCGTTTTCCAACGGGGTAAACGGAAATATATTTATATAGCCCTAGCCAACAAATGATTTCTCAACCACGAAATCACCCGGCTTGGAATTTGAACCTTCGACCAAACCAAAGCCTTCAACCAGAGCTTTGGTATCATTGATCATATCCATAGAGCCGCAGATCATGACGCGGTCTGTTTCAGGGTTTAGCGCGGGAACGCCAAGCTCTTCGAACAGGCGGCCAGATTCAATCAGTGTCGTAATACGTCCTTTAAGCGGATATTCTTCGCGGGTCAGCGACGTCACATGCGCAAGCTTATCACCTATCATCTCGCCAACAAGCGGATCATCCTTGAGGCTCTCCGTCAGGCGCAGGCCATAAGACAGCTCTGCGCGCTGGCGGCAAGTATGGGTTAGGATGACTTTGTCATAGCGATCATAAGTATCAGGGTCGCGCATCAAAGACGCAAAGGGCGCAATGCCTGTACCCGTCGAGAACATATAGAGGCGTTTTCCGGGCGTCAGCGCGTCAAGCACCAATGTCCCGACAGATTTCTTGCCCAGTAAGACTTTGTCGCCCGGCTTTATCATTTGAAGCCGCGACGTGAGCGGGCCGTCCGGCACTTTGATCGAGAAAAACTCAAGCTTGTCATCCCATGAGGGCGACGCGATGGAATAGGCGCGCATGACAGGTTTTTTCTGGCCCTCAAGCGGCGGCAATCCAATCATCACAAATTCGCCGCTGCGAAAGCGAAATGCGGGCGGGCGCGTGATGGTGAACGAGAACAAACGGTCCGTGAAATGCTCAACATCAATCACCGTTTCCGGCGTTGGCGCATTAGGATTAACTTTAACGGGAGCAGCTGCAGCGTCAGTCATTGATTTGCCTCTCAATATGAGGCCATGGCCCCTGTTACATTGGCGATATAATTAGCCCGCGCTGTAAATTCAAGCCCTACCGTTCTATATATAGAACACTTTACAGTGAGGCCAAATAGGCGGAAATTCAGTTAAATAAAGAGATATATCACATGACGCAATCGACCCGAGATATTTGGCGCGAAAATGCAATTTCTGCCCTGCGCGGAGCAGAGCTTGAAACGCTGATGCGCCGAACCGCAGATGGCATTACGCGTGGCCCGCTGAGTGATGAACGCGACCGCCCGAGCAGCGTCGCCCCCTTGCCCCGCAGCGCGCCGCCTTTATTGGCCGGACGTCCCTGGCATATCTGCGCGCCTGTGCGTGACCCGGATATTAAATTTGCCAACGCGCAATTGCTGCGCGATCTTAACGGCGGAGCCAGCGCAGCGCGTATCTCAATTGGCAATCACGCGCTCACCCTTGGCGCAAATGATGTGGCTCGGATAATGGAAGGCGTTCACACGGATCTTATTCCAATGAATATCGCGCCGCATAATAATGCCCCGCTCTTTGATCTATTTAAGCCCCTGGGTAAGGCGCATCTCAACCTTGGATTATCGCCGGATGCGCCAAACCTTAAGGCACTGGCCAAAACGGCTCCTTCGTCATGGAGCCTGGTGACGGTTAACGCCGCCGCAATGTCCGAAGCGGGCGGCACGGCGGCGCAAGAGCTCGCCTATATGGCGGCAGGCATCGCTAAGGCTTACCGCGTTCTGGGCGCGCATCTTGGCGCAAAACATATCGGCGCAGAGCTGACAACCGACCAAGACGGCCATATGAATATCGCAAAAATGCGCGCCGCGCGGCGTATTCATGCCCGCATATCAGATATCTTTGGCGCAGATGACGCCGCCTTAACGCTCCACGCCATTAGTCAAAAGCGCATGATGCAAAGCATCGATCCGTGGACAAATATGCTGCGCGTTATGAGCGCAGGGTTTGGCGCAGTGACGGGCGGCGCGGATTACATCACGCTGCGCCCCTTTACCGACGTGATCGGACACGCCGATGAATTTGGCTATCGGATCGCGCGCAATATGCAATTGATGATGATGGAAGAAAGCCATCTCGGCCAAGTTAGCGACCCTGCTTATGGTAGTTATTTCCACGAACGGATGACGGACGAGCTTGCGCAAGCGGCATGGACAGAATTTCAGCGCATTGAAGGCGAAGGCGGGTTTGATGATTTATCGGCCTTCCACGCGCGCGTCGCCAAAGGGAAAACGGCGCGGGCGGAAAAGAGCGAACCTATTTTGGGCGTGACGCTGCATCTAGCAGAAAATGTGCGAGCGGCCAAAGTGCGGGGGACGGTGTGATAGAAAATCCACAAACTAAAAACACCCTCATCCTGAGGACGAACCGCAGGTTCGTGGACTCGAAGGACGCGGGTGTTGTGACGCTTGATGCCCAAACCTCGCCCTTCGAGTCCCGTCCCGCCAAATGCTTTGGCGACCCGCCTCAGGATGAGGTTTTCTCCATGGTTTGTGAGACTATGATATGACCATCGACTTCACCAAACTTGACCTTGGCAATGCCCCGCAGACGCAGCGCAGCGGCGCGGCGTGGCCTTCGCCCGAAGGCATTGATATCAAAGCCGCTTACGGCGTCGATGACGTTGCTGGCCTTGATCACCTCAATAGCTATCCGGGCAGCGCGCCCTATATACGCGGCCCCTACCCGACCATGTATACGCAGCGGCCCTGGACAATCAGGCAATATGCAGGGTTCTCAACCGCCGAGGACAGTAATGCCTTTTACCGCCGTAACCTTGCGGCAGGCCAAAAAGGCCTCTCCGTGGCCTTTGATCTGGCCACTCATCGCGGCTATGATTCCGATCATCCGCGCGTCAAAGGCGATGTCGGTATGGCGGGCGTGGCGATTGACAGCCTGTATGATATGCGCATTTTATTTGACAAAATCCCGCTGGATAAAATGTCAGTTTCGATGACAATGAACGGCGCGGTTCTGCCTATTCTCGCGCTTTATATCGCAGCGGCCCAGGAACAAGGCGTGGCTCAAAAGGATCTGTCGGGGACAATCCAAAACGACATCCTCAAAGAGTTCATGGTGCGCAATACCTATATCTATCCGCCCTTGCCCAGCATGCGGATTATCAGCGATATTTTTGCCCATACGTCGGCCCATATGCCGAAATTTAATTCCATTTCGATCTCCGGCTATCACATGCAAGAGGCAGGCGCCTCCGCCGATATTGAACTGGGCTATACGCTGGCCGATGGTTTGGAATATGCCCGCGCGGGCATTGCGGCAGGCATGGATATTGACCGCTTCGCGCCGCGTCTATCGTTTTTCTGGGCGGTGGGCATGAATTATTTTATGGAGGTCGCGAAGCTCCGCGCCGCGCGGCTTTTGTGGCATCGCATGATTAGTCAGTTTAATCCCGAAAACCCGAAATCGACCATGCTGCGCACCCATTGCCAGACCTCTGGCTGGTCGCTAACCGCGCAGGACGTGTTTAACAATGTCGGGCGAACCCATATCGAAGCCATGGCCGCCGTGGATGGCCACACCCAAAGCCTGCACACTAATTCACTGGATGAGGCCATCGCCCTGCCCACGGATTTCTCGGCGCGCATTGCGCGTAATACGCAGATTTTCTTGCAAACCGAAGGCAAGCATCATCAGCAAATCGACCCGTGGGGTGGAAGCTATTTTGTCGAGCGTTTGACTCATGATTTGGCGGCGCGCGCGCAGGCCCATATTGACGAGATTGAAGGCCTTGGCGGCATGGCCAAAGCGATCGAAGCGGGCATCCCGAAACTACGTATCGAAGAGAGCGCGGCGCGCATACAGGCCCGCATTGATAGCGGCGCGCAAACCGTGGTCGGCGTGAATAAATATCTGTCACCCGACAAAGATGACATCCCCTTGCTTAAGGTCGATAATGACGCCGTGCGCGCGGGGCAAATTGCGCGCCTGAAACAGCTTAAAGCCGAGCGTGATACGGCGGCGACTATGGCCGCGCTCGACGCGCTGACGAAAGCGGCAGATACGGGCGAAGGCAATTTGCTTGCGCTGGCCGTGGACGCCGCCGCCAAAAAAGCCACAGTCGGCGAAATGAGCAGCGCGCTGGAAAAAGTCTATGACCGCTACGCCGCGCAGCCTGCGGGCGTTAAGGGGGTTTACACCTCCAGCTTTGACCCAGCTAATCCATCGCTTCAAAAAGCCAAGTCGCAGATTGAGGCCTTCGTCGCTATGGAAGACCGCAAGCCGAAAATCCTGATCGCCAAGATGGGCCAAGACGGTCATGACCGCGGCCAGAAAGTCGTGGCGACAGGGTTTGAGGATATCGGCTTTGACGTCGTCATCGGCCCGCTCTTCCAAACCCCTGAAGAGGCCGCCGCGCTAGGCATCAAAGAGGGTGTCGATGTCATCGCGGCCAGTTCCCTCGCGGCGGGGCATCTATCTTTAATGCCAGACCTGCGCGACGCCCTAAAAGCCGCCGGACACCCCGACATCCTGATCGTCGTCGGCGGCGTCATCCCGCCTGAAGATGTGACAGCGCTAAAAGAGATGGGCGCGAAAGCTGTCTTTCCGCCCGGCACGAAGATACCGGAGGCTGCGGCAGAGGTGCTTGAGGTGGTGAATATGCGACTTAGTCAGGGGGGCTGAGTTGGCGAATAAAACAGACCCTAGGAGCCATGCATCTGGAATAAGGTTTATTGCAACATTCCTCTCCGCACATGAATCCTACAAAGCGGTTCAGCTTGTACTGCAATCAGAAGAGTGTTTAAAGATTGCCTACATTCTGACCTATGAAAATCATCATTGCATCTTATTCGAAAATGATTTTGGCGAAATGATAGCAGTAAATTCAGGTTTCGCCTCTGGGTATGGAGGAGCAGGACATGCGGCATTTTCACGATCTTTAGCTGCCATAAAATTCCATCATCTAGAAATAAATGAAATCCTCATACCAGAGAAATTATTCCAAAAATTTCAAGCGGGGCTTTTGAGTGGTAATGAATGGAAGAGGATAGAGCGTTTAAAAAAAATAAAGCATGCTACTTATGTGGACTATATGCTTGAT
>CALKXN010000097.1 GCA_938003555.1 uncultured Robiginitomaculum sp.
TTCTGTGATGCACATTCTCAGCTACCGCAAAAGATCCCTGCCTGCGCAGGGATGAGCGGAGTTATTGTTTAACTCCGCCACCTCAGCACTTTGGCCTTTACCGGGTTAACAAAATCGCGGCCTTCCTTACAGCTCTTGGTCCATTCGCGTTTGATGGCGTGGTACCATTTGGCCTGCGTATCGGCGTCATCGACTAACATGAGGCGCGGGTCATGTTTCAGGCCCATTTGCTGCAAGTCGACCATATCCGCGTCTTGGCGCAGGAACGCGCGGGCAAAGCGCGCCACGATGGGGCGCATAAATTTCACGAGGCCAATATCGGTGAAAAAAACCTGCGTGATTTGGGTATGCGTATCATCAATCGGCGTTACAGCGGTAAAGGATAGAAGCTGTTTCTTGCCCACGCGAATATGCTCTGTGCGAATGCCAGGCAGGCGGAATGTGATTTCCGTTTCGGGTTTTCCGCCCAGAATTTTATAGGCAAAACTATTGGAAGACGGGCTATGGCGGGCCATCGCAAAGCCCATTTCGCGCGGCTCAAATTGCTTGGCCTTTTCATGCATGGATTTCTCTGACCGCCACCACCATTGACGATGCACATAGGGGCCGTGGGCCGGGTCCATCAGGCCAATCACGGCGTGGTCAACATGGCAATTTAACGTGACGCCATCGCGCATGACGGGCTTTACTTCGGCCATCGGGAAATGCGGCGGGTCGCATGCAGGCGGCGCGGTCGATTTTGGATCAGCGGCGATATAGACCCAAATCAGATGGCCTTGCTGGCGCGACGGATAAGTGCGCACTTTGATGCGCGACGTGTCCATCTCTTGATCCTCACACATGGCGGGGATCTCTTTGCACGCGCCGTCATCAGCGCCAAAGCGCCAACCATGATAGGGGCACTCAACCGTGTCATCTTTCATCTGCCCCGCAGAGAGCGGCGCAGCGCGGTGCGGGCAAATATCGCGCAGGGCAAAAACAGACCCGTCGCGTTTACGACCCAGCGTGATGGGCTGCCCCGCAATTTCGACGCGGATAAGCAGGCCGGTTTTGATGTCACCGGACAGGCCCGCAAAATACCAAATATCAAATGCAAAATCATTCATGCCGCAGCTTTAGGGTCTATCCCCCATCGGGGCAATCCCGTAAGCTATCGTGATGACACCCCAAGTTAAAATTTGCGGCCTGACCCGCCCCGAAGACGTTGCCGCCGCTATTGGCGCAGGCGCGTTATATCTTGGCTTTATCGTCGAGGCGGCCAGTCCGCGCAAGCTTGCCGTCGCCCGCGCCGCCGCGCTGTCACTGCCCGCCAAGGGCATTGCGAAAACCATTGCCGTGACGGTGAATGCTGGTGATGACTTAATCCGCGACATCGCCAAGGTGATGCAGCCCCATTTCATACAGCTTCACGGCGACGAAGACATGCAGCGCGCCGCGCACATCCGAAAGCTATCGGGCGCGGGTATTATCAAAGCGGTAAAAATTCGCGCGCGTGAAGATTTCAAACGGGCCGAAACCTTTGCCGGCATTGCCGACTTCGTCCTTTATGACGCCCCGCCGCCGCAAGGTAGCGAAGTTCAGGGCGGTCATGGGCACAGTTTTGACTGGTCGGTGCTTAAGTCCGCGCCACTCCCCAAACTCTGGGCGCTCGCGGGGGGTATCACCCCGAGCAATGCGAGTGACGCCGTCGCAACCGGCGCGCCAATTCTCGATGTTAGCTCTGGCGTTGAGCACTCACCGGGCATCAAAGACGGCGCGAAAATTACGGCTTTGATGCGCGCTGTTAGCCTGACGTAATCGCGGCGACGTTTTTTAAATGTTCAAGACGGTCAGTCTCACTTGATAATTGCTTAAAGGCTTTTCCAAGCAACTTTTTCAAATTTGGCTTTAGATATTTATCTGCGCGATCTTCGGGAATATCATTTAATTTCATAAATAATGCCGTCGCAAATATTTGATCGGCTTCCGGTAAATATCCTGTGCCGCGGCGAGCCCACCCCAAATCATTCTGCGTCATTGAAAACCGTGAATTTGCTGAAAACACGCCATAGCCAAAAAATATCGACGTCAAATCCGTAAACAGTTCATAGAGTTCCGGATCGATCTCCAAGGGTTCGATCATCCGGTTATGTGCGGCATGTGCCAATTCATGCGCTATCGTTGCGATTAAATTTATTGGATCATCTGCAAGCGTAATTTCACAGGTGATAATTTCCTTTAAACTCCCATCAGGATTTAAGACCTGCTGATATGTCCCTGCCGCCATATTATCAACGGGATTAACAACGGCGGCGCCTCCTAAAAATGCGGATTTAGCATTCTCCATATATTCGAGCGAAATGTGTTTAGGATCTATAATATCATATTGCTGGCATATTCTGTCGAGTGTAAATTCAATTAGTGCCGCACCGGTAAGCCCTGATGCACCCTTACGCCCCGTCCCAAAATGCGCGTCAATCGGGAGCCAAAGCGAACGCACGGTTCCGCTCGCTGGGCCGCCAAAGTCTCGAATTAACGTCTCAAAGCTCTCAAATTGCCAATCCGCCACATAACGATCGACACATTTAGTCTTGAATAATCCCATGGCTCTGCTTTATCGGTTACACACGTTGAAGTGAAGGCCATTCGCGCCGCAGATAGGAAAATTCTCATGGGCACAACATGCAACACATCCTATCCGGATGAACGCGGGCGGTTTGGGGAATTTGGCGGGCGTTATGTCGCCGAGACATTGATGCCGCCGATCCTTGAGCTTGAGAAAGCCTATGAAGACGCCAAAGCCGATCCGGCATTCATAGCCGAGCTTGATGATTTCCTTGCCCATTATGTAGGCCGTCCCAGTCCGCTATATTTCGCGGAGCGCCTGACCGAGCGCGCAGGCGGCGCGAAGATATATTTGAAACGCGACGAACTCAACCATACCGGCGCGCATAAAATCAATAATTGCATGGGCCAAATCCTGCTGGCTAAGCGCATGGGTAAAACCCGCATCATTGCCGAAACCGGCGCGGGGCAACACGGCGTCGCGACGGCGACTGTCGCCGCGCGTTTTGGCCTGAAATGTATCGTCTATATGGGCGCAACAGATATTGTGCGCCAAAAACCGAATGTGTTTCGCATGCGTCTATTGGACGCCGAAGTACGCGCGGTGCATAGCGGCACAGCGACGCTCAAAGACGCGATGAATGAAGCTTTGCGCGATTGGGTGACCAATGTGGGCGATACATTTTACTGCATCGGCACAGTTGCGGGGCCGCACCCTTATCCCGCTATGGTACGCGATTTCCAAGCCATTATTGGCCGCGAAGCCAAGGCGCAAATCCTAGAGCGCGAAGGCCGCCTGCCTGACGCACTTGTCGCCTGCATTGGCGGCGGATCAAATGCGATGGGATTATTTTATGATTTCATCGACGATAAAAGCGTGCGCCTGATCGGCGTCGAAGCGGCGGGGCGCGGCGTCGATAGCGGCTTGCACGCGGCGTCGCTGACGGGCGGATCACCCGGCGTGCTGCATGGCAATCGCACATATCTCTTGCAGGACGAGCACGGCCAAATCGCTGACGCCCATTCCATTAGCGCAGGTCTGGACTATCCCGGCATCGGACCGGAGCATGCCTGGCTGCATGATATTGGCCGCGCGGAATATGTCAGCGCGACTGATGACGAAGCCCTGCACTGGTTCCAAGAATGCGCGCGCCTCGAAGGCATCCTGCCCGCGCTAGAACCCAGCCACGCCCTCCCCCGCGCCATGGACCTCGCCGCCGAGCTCGGCAAAGACGGCCTAATAATTATGAATATGTGCGGCCGCGGCGACAAAGATGTCTTCACCATTGCTGAAGCACTCGGCGAGGATATTGCGGCGGGAACGGACGGCGAAAATACGAAGGCTTATTAGATGAAACCACGCGAAATAAAATTTGCGCTTTTCACTATACCTTGCCTATTCTTGGCGGGATGTGAAACAACGCCGAACTCGAGCAATACCTCATTGGCGCAATTCATGAAGGACGTAAAATCTGAACATCCTGATTTACTTCATTCCTGTCCCGAGATTGAATTGAAGACATTAGAGTCCGTTGCGAAATATTGTTTTGCTCAATCCCTCAGTAAGTATGACGCCAGCGCCGTATGGTCTTACCACTTTCTGAGCAGAGGTTATAAATTCATAC
>CALKXN010000098.1 GCA_938003555.1 uncultured Robiginitomaculum sp.
GTCACCTCACGTAAAATTCAATTATGATTTTGGGAATTTAATGTCTCAGTATCGTGAAGACGTTATTCCTCAAGAAGATATTTTGCACATTATAGAAAACACCGTGCATCTTCACATGAAGGATTCTCGCCGGATCGAGAGTGGTTGGGAGTTTCCGGCTGTCGGGGATGGCGATATCGCCTTTACCGAGATTTTCAAAACGATCGCGCCCAAATGTATGGATTTACCATTATGTCTTGAAGTGCCTGTAACTCAGGTTCGCGATGTTTACGGCGTTCCGAGTAATGTTGACGCTCCGCCTACACTTGAGCAGATTCGGGAAACATTGACCCGTTCACTTACTTTTGCGCGAGGGCTAACAGTCCGATAATACATCAATACACTGCGAAGAGCGAGATGCCGCGCAGGAAGGGAAGACTATGAAGCGTAGATTATTTATAGCTGATGTCATTGCTATGGCTGCCTTAGTCGGAGTATCTGCCTGTTCGCCAAATAGCGGGTCAGATTCAACGGCAGAATATCCTGCGCGCCCAGTTAATATCATTGTGTATTCTTCCGCAGGGGGCGCGACTGACCTTGCTAACCGCGCCATTGCTGAAGGTATGAGGCCCGCTATGGGCAAAGATGTCATTGCGTCCAATATGCCCGGTGCATTAGGCGGAACTGCTGTTAATTACGTCTGGAACCAAGCACATGACGGTCATCGTTTAGTTGGAATATCAGAAGGCGCTCTGGGGCATAGTGTATTAGGCTTACACGATAAAACCGCTAAGGATTGGGACTACTTCATGGTTGGTGGGACGCCGGGTATTTTATCGGTTAATGCAAAGTCTTCATATAAAACATTCGAAGAACTCGATACCGCGGTCAAAGCAAACCCGGGTAAGATGACAATTTCCACTTCCGTACCGGGAAGTGTCTGGAATGTGCAGTGGTTGAACACCAAAAGGCTTGGCGGATTTGACACTAAATTTATTCCTTACCCCGGTAGTGCTCCGTCACAAACTGCGGCTCTTTCCGGAGAAGTTGATATGGTTTGGACGGGCCTTGGGGAACAAAGTGAATTGTTAAAAGGGGGTTATTTACGACCTCTGGCAGTATTTGATAATAAAGGGATTGAATTTGAAGGCCATACAATCCCCCCAATCACTGATTTCATACCTGAATTAGAATCCGTGATGCCAATAAATCAGTTTGTTGGTTTTGCTATACCAAGTGATACCTCGAATGAAGTAAAGGCTAAAATCACGACCGCTTTCGAGGCTGGGATGAAAAGTCAAAATGTCAAAGACTTTGCTGTTGCTAAGCACTCGAACTTATTGGGTTTGCATGGGGATAGTGCGAAGGCCCTCGCTCTCCAGCAAGAGAAAACAATGACTTGGACATTGTGGGATGCGGGTATTGCCAAGACCAATCCTGCTGACCTTGGCATAGAGAAGCCTTAGGGCTTGTTTTGACCTCAGATTCTCCAGATATCCTCGTCGAGGACGCAGGTGAAGATATGGGTACGCTGCGCCGTCATGACCTGATTGTCTCATCTATCTTATGGGTTGTCAGCGTGCTTGTCCTGCTCGACAGCCTGCGTATGACCTTCGGCATTACACTTCCGGGGGTCGAAGAAAACGTCTGGCTCGTCGCGCCGGGCTTTCTCCCGATGATTTTGTCTGGTGGATTAGTGCTCATGTTTTCGGGATTGATTTGGCTTTCCGTGAGGCAGGGAGAACTTAAAGGGCATTTTTCATCATCGGCTATCCTACGGGCGATTACCGATAGAGAAATGGTTATAAAGCTCATACAGATGTCTTTGCTCTGCCTGTTTGTTTTTGTGCTCTTGGGGCGTTTGCATTTCGGCCTTGCCGCTGCGCTCTATCTCTTTGCTGCCATGATGGTTGCGCGGGCGGCTAAGCTTTGGCAAATCGCCCTGATATCTGTGATGTTCTCAGGGGCGATCACTTACGTCTTTGGCTCGCTGATGAAGATACCTCTCCCATGACCCTATCCTCATTTTTCCAAAATATATGGGAGCTTGCGACCAATCCACTCCTGATGCTCTGGATGTTTATATCTGTTACGATCGGGATAATCGTCGGCGCAATGCCGGGTTTAACCGCAACCATGTCCATCGCGATTTTGGTGGGGCTGACTTACGGTTTGTCCCCGGAATTAGCCTTCGCAATTATCCTGTCTGTTTATGTTGGCGCTATATATGGTGGCTCGATTACAGCCGTACTGCTTAATATTCCTGGGACGGCCTCAGCCGCAGCTACAGCTCTGGATGGATACCCTTTGGCGCTTCAAGGACGAGCTAATTACGCGATTGGCATGACCCGCATGGCGTCATTTATAGGGACATTGTTTGGTCTTCTTCTCTTACTTACCATTGCGCCGTTATTAGCCAAAGTTGCTATCCTCTTTACCTCAGTAGAAATGGCTTTACTCGCTCTATTCGGAGTTCTGGTTTCGGGTTTCGTCGCAGCACCTGACCTCAAAATAAAAGGCTGGATTGCAGCCTTTATTGGGATGTTGATGTCTATGGTCGGTATTGACCTTTTGCATGGGACTGAACGTTTTACATTTGGTCAGCCCATGTTGATGACGGGCTTTGCCTTTGTTCCAATTATGATTGGCGTCTTTGGAATTGCACAAGTTATTGATAATCTTAGTTTACCGCAAGCCAAGCGGATCAAACAAACGGGGAGCATTCTTCCTAAACTTAAAGATTACGTGAAGTATATTCCTTTGACTCTTCGCTCGGGTTTTATCGGAACAGGCGTTGGGATCATTCCCGGGGCTGGAGAAGACATGGGGGGATGGCTTGCTTATTTTGCAGCTAAATTCACGAGCAAGAAAAAACATCTTTTTGGGAAGGGATCTACTGAGGGCATAATAGCTGCGGAAACGGGCAATAATGCATCTATTGGGGGGGCTCTGGTGCCGTTGATAACCCTTTCTATTCCGGGAAGTGCGCCTGCCGCTGTACTGCTAGGGGCTCTCTTACTTCATGGGGTCAGGCCGGGGCCTATGTTGATGACCGAACAGCCAGATTTTTTACCGCAATTAGGAGCTATCCTATTTCTAGCATCTTGCATCTTATTGATTTCCGGAATTATTGTGGCTAAATTTTTTATACGTGCTCTAGATATTCCGCCTAAAATTCTAATGCCCATGGTGGCCGTTATGTGCGTGATCGGGTCTTACGCGATTAATATCCGCATCTTTGATGTCTTTGTTATGCTCGGATCAGGCCTTGTGTTCTATGTGCTGCATAAACAAAAATACCCGATGGCACCGCTCGTGTTGGGCGTCATATTAGGCCCTATGATTGACGAAAACTTGCGCCGCTCATTTATGGTGCATGGTGATTTGGGGGCCGTTTTCATGCGGCCTATCGCGCTTGTTCTGACAGGCTTGATTGTCCTGATGTTATTGACCCAAATCCCGTGGGTGCAATCAAAATTCAAAACCTCACCGCCGAGGTTGTGAGGCCTTAGTGGATCAAGTTGAGAGGTATATCGCGCTCTTTATTCGAATGTGGCACAGCTTTTGGGTTGTAAAAAAAACAGGCCAGATACCTCCATCATTTATTTTTGTATAAGCCTTGTTTGAGGAGAGATGTTTGGCGCATTATTGATGATGTCCATAGCTCGTAGATGAATGGTGGTGCAATAATGTCACTGAAAAACTCTATCATAAAAAAACTATTGACAGCGGTGTCATAATCATCATTTTCATGACAACGCTGTCATATTTGTAGAGCTTTATTAGTTTGAATTTCTACAAAGACGAGAGGGATAATGTGCACGTAGATGCGCAACCAAGAATAAGTGCCTCATTTTATGAGGGGGAGTTTTAGAATAGCTAAAAAGATATGACTTTTGAGTGATCGCCTATTTCGTGCTGTGGTGCGAGAACGGATGTATCTGCTCTTTCTTGATGTGATGTTGGTTTGTAGTGAGGGTATGTATGTTACTTAACTGCAATCTTTGTCTATTATTAAAGGGTATTAAAGCAACAAGATGACTACAAATAATAATAATCGTACAGGGCTTAAGGAGAGCAATATGAGTGACACTAATCAGAAATCAATAAAGGTCGTACCACTATTTATAGGGACGTCTATTTTTGCGTTATCAGCAGTCTTGACTGCACCCGTTTATGCTCAGGATGCAGAAGACGAAGTTATTGCAGTAGGTATTCGCCAATCACTTAAGGATGCGATGGACTATAAACGCGATTCTTATGGTGTTGTTGATGCTATTACCGCTGAAGACATTGGTAAATTTCCAAACAGCAACCTCGCTGAAGCGCTTCAACGCATCCCGGGTGTTTCTATTGATCGCGTTAATGGCGAAGGCGCACAAATTACTGTTCGTGGTTTCGGCCCAAGTTTTAACCAAGTTACTTTGAATGGTCGTAGTATGCCGACGGCTGATGTGCCGCTCGTTGGATCTGGTCAAAGTGGTGACGCGTCTGGTGCATCCGGTCGTGCTTTCGATTTTTCAAATTTGGCATCTGAAGGTGTTAAGTCCCTTGAGGTTTATAAAACAGGCCGAGCTGACATTGCTTCTGGCGGTATTGGTGCGACGGTTAATGTTGTTACAAATAAGCCTTTAGATAGACAGGGACTTCAGGCTGCGGTTAGTGCGAAAGCTATTCATGATACGTCTGTTGATCGAGGTTCGAACATTACGCCAGAATTTGCTGCAAATGCGAGCTGGACAAATGAAGCTGAAACATTCGGCATTGGTGTGTTTGGTGGCTATTCTAAGCGGAATAACGCAGCGGCAGGTGCAAACTCTGCGCAATGGGAAACAATCCCTTACAGCGATTTCGCAGGCCTAACGAATGACGCGACGCAAATTGCAAATGCGCCTACGGACCCGAATACATTTATTTCTTTACCCCGTGATAGTCGTTACCAATTCTCTGAATTTGAAAGAGAGCGCATCAATGGTCAAATTGTTGCTCAATTCGAGCCTTCTGATCGTGTCAGAATGTCCGCTGATTACACATTTGCCGTAAATGAAGGACGTGAAGATAAAACTGAGCTCTCAAATTGGTTTAGTCGCCCGTTCTCAGAGGTTGTTTTCTCGGATGAGCCGGTTCCAACAACCGTTTTCTTGAGAGAGCCTTCAGACGACAAGGGCGCTGCAATGCAGCAAACGCTTCGTATGACGAAAGACGAGCTTTCATCTTTCGGCTTTAATGGTGAGTATGACTTAAAAGATAATCTAACTATTAGATTAGATGCGCACACTTCCAGTGCCGAGGTGTCACCAATTGCGCCTATGGGCTTAAGTGAAATCAATGTCGGCATCGATCAAAAATATGCGGGTGCGGGCTCACGAACATTCTCACATGCAGTCGATTACAGTGGTCCTGTTCCTATCATGATTATTGAAACGGAAACGGGTACAGATAATGTGACTACAGCCGATGCTGCCAGTCAGGTTGCCAACGGCATTCGAGCGATCACGCAAAAGAATGATATTGATCAATTCGACTTGCAGGCTGATTGGGGTCTAGATGATAGATCAAACCTTGTATTTGGCGTAAATTACCGGACTCAGAAAAATGTATCTGACAAAAAGCAATTTCAACAAATTCTAGGTAACTGGGGTGCTGAAAATCGCGGTGATGTTGATGCTCTAGCGCCAGGTGCACTTGAGGTTTTCTGTCTCTCATGTCGTTTTAATACCGTGAATATTGGCGGTGCGGCGCCTGTTGGCCAACGTCAGGTTGGCAATGTTCAAGCTGTGCGTGGTGATGCTGGTGTAATTTTTGAAGCTCTATCTTCTTTCTATGCGAATGGCTTTGAAGCTGGTGCTCAAGGCGGTGTTTTTGCGAATGCTCTGCCTGCGGGTGCTCGTGCGCTCAATACGACCAGTGAGACGCTTGATACGATTACGGAAGATGTGATTTCACTTTACGCGCAATTTGATACTGAGTTTCAAGTTGGTAATATTCCTATGAAGTTAAACGCAGGTCTGCGTTACGAAGAAACGGATGTGACATCGCAGACGGAATCTTCCCCAACGGCCGCTATAATCTGGCAAGGTAATAATGATTTTGCTTCATCATCAGCGACGGCAGCGGATGGTTTTGGTTCAGCATCTAGTTATAGTAATCTATTGCCAAACTTTGATATCTCGGCAGACTTACGAGAGGATATGAAGTTGCGGGCTTCTTATAGTAAAACAATCGCACGCCCGACTTATAACAACCTTTTCGCAAGTGACAGTGCTGGCACGCCATCTGGCCCAACCGCTTTAGCGGCAGGTAATGCTCCAACTGGTAGCCGCGGCAACCCTGGACTTCTGCCTTTGGAATCAGACAATTTCGATATCTCCTATGAGTGGTATTTCGGTGATGCGAGTTAC
>CALKXN010000099.1 GCA_938003555.1 uncultured Robiginitomaculum sp.
ACCTCCTTCTTTCCGCCCGAAGTCCTCTCTGCGGCGGTTCCCAATACGGTGACCTTCGAGAATTTTCCACAGCTTCGCACGCAGATGTTCAACCTCCTCTCGCTGTCAACAACCGCTGCTGATGCCAGCGAAAAACTGGCCAGCGTCCTGTGCTGCCTCCCGCAGGCCCAAGTGCCAGAGACATTATCCTATGAAGACACATTCCGCGTCGTTATTGTGCAATTTATGGACGCGCATAATTTCTGCGTGGGCGGGGTCAAACGTAGCTGCATTCACTTCGTCGAACCCGACGGAAAAATATATCCCTTTGATACCTTCAATTTATTTTACCGCGATATGTCAGTGGTCGAGCGATTAAGGGCGAAGGTGCTGTGAGCAAAGCCAATCCCTATAAAGCTGCGGGCATTATTGCTGTCATTTATTTCTCTTTGACCACATTCATATCTGCACCTATTGGTTTGTTAATGGTTATATCTGCGGAGGGAGAGGAAAGTGTATTGCGACTTGGATTGCTCGCTATTGTGGCTCCCATTGTCGGGCTCATTGCAAGTGCACTGATCATATATCGCGGGCCAAATAAACTCTCTCTAATTATGTTTGGCCTTTTAATTCTGTTGTTGTTGACCGCGCTTTCAATTAGTTTTTTTGTACTTGAAGTAGGGTTTGAGAATACAATATTTGTCATTCTATTCGCCGTAACAGGATTTTTTTTCTGGCATACATGGTCGATGTGGAAATATATTAAAAACCCGGTTTCCGCAGAAATTATGGAGACTTTTAAATAGCCTCACAAAACCCCTATAAAACTGCGGACATTATCGCAAGCGCATTCATACTCTCACGCGGGCCAAATGATTTCTCTCTTATCATATTTGGAGTCTTGACGCTTTTCTTATTGCTGGCGTCTCTGTTTAGTTTCTTCATCGCGAGTGGTGATTTTTCAAATGTACCTTTCTATACTGCATTTGCGCTCAATACAGGCCTTTTCGGCTGGCTTACATTTTCCATGTGGAAACATATGAAAATTATGCGACCTAAAAAAATTGCAAAGGTTTTTGATGAAAAAGAATAGTTTTCCAGCGACAGTAATTATCGTCATTTTGTTTTTTGGCGCTATATTTCTTTTATCAGGGCTCTGCACAGGTCTTTTTGCCTTAGAGGCGGAATTTGGTGACGGAGGGGCCTATGCCCCCTCCCACTGGTATGAGGCGTTATTTATCGGTAGCTTTGCGCTGCTCCCCAGTGGACTCATGTTATGGGCCGCGATACGCCAAATTCGGCGCGGCAATAATAAAATCTCAGGCATTATTTTTCTCATCGCAGGCGCTTTGATGGGGCTCTATGGTGTGGTTGGCCTTTTTGGGTCATTTCTTAGAATACCCATTCTGCTTTCATCTAGCATGACCGGCCCTGCGCGCGGCTATATTGTGGGGAACCTCCTCTTCATCATCGTGATCTTATTCTGTAGTTTCTGGCTTCTACGAGTCAGCATAAAAATATTACGGAACAAATTCCAAGACCATATGCGCCCAGAAACATTTGATTGATGGCCCGTCAGCGTAACAGCTTTCCGGCGACCATCGTGATTATCATCATGATTAGCAGCGCGATCTGTATACTTTCAGGACTGTGTACGGGCTGGTTTGCTTGGGGCGCAGAGACCGGTCGCAACGCAAGTCCATTACGGCATTGGTATGAAGCCGTTATTTGGGGCGCGATGGCCTTTGTTCCTGCCCTGCTGTTTCTTTACATCGGCCTGCGGCAATGGCGCCGCGGCAATAACAAGACAAGCGGCATAATTTTGACGACCCTTGGTCTTATTGGCACGGGGGGATTTGCTTGGGTATTATTATCTCTATTCTCTGAATTGAGACACCTTCTGCGTCCATCCGATCGGGTTGACTACACAATCTCGATTAGCCCTTATGTCTATGCTCTTCTTGTCATTTCTATACTCGTTGCGCTAAGTCTGTGGTTTGTTTTTGTAGGACTCAAAATTTTCTTTAATACGAAAAAATTTACACATACTCCGGAGACCTTCGATTGACCTCTGACTCTGACATCATCACGCCTATCGAGCCTGAATCGCCCCGCCCGATTGAACAGGCTTATGCAGGGCTCGCGCTGTGGTTCATGATAATTGGCGGCATAATCTTTGCGCTCTTTGCGATCGCGATGCTGATCTTTAGCCTACGCGGCCTTATTGATGACGGAAGCCTAGCCGAGCGTTTATCCGGTATTCCGCTTTATCTCTTTGTGGGAAGCTGTGGGATGGTGCCCGGCGGGCTGCTTTATATATGGGGGCGAAGCTTGAAACGCCACGGGCCAAGTAAAGCTTTGGCTATTGCGCTGCCCGTATTTGCATTGCCCCTTATAGGGTTGGCGATCTTTGTGACCCGGTTTGACGGGTGGTTTTATGGAGGCTTGGCGATGCTGTGCGTTGCCGCCTTCGTCATTGTATCTGTCGTAATTTGGCGCGCTGCGGCGCAATCAAACGGCTCTGGCCTATAGTCCCCTTCTGGCCCTCGCAGGGATGTGACTTGCGATTTATCCCCTACGGCCCTATATCTATGGTGAGAGAGGGCGACAACATTTGGAGA
This sequence comes from uncultured Robiginitomaculum sp., assembly GCA_938003555.1. Lineage (GTDB taxonomy): Bacteria > Pseudomonadota > Alphaproteobacteria > Caulobacterales > Maricaulaceae > Robiginitomaculum. The sequence goes on from CALKXN010000099.1 coordinate 2,601, forward strand.
TGACGATGGCCTTTCGTTTAAAGACGCTCATGATTACAGGTGCAGCAGCCCTATTAGCAGCCTGCGCCACAGCGACGCCTTATCAAGCCGCTGAGAAATCCGGTGCATATGGATTTGATCAGCAGCAAATTGAGAGCAATCGTTTCTCCGTCAGCTTTTCAGGCAATAGCCTCACAGAGCGTGAAACCGTTGAAACCTATATGTTGTACCGCGCGGCGGAACTTGCCATAAATAATGGCTATGACTATTTCACTGTCGCTGACGCTGCAACGGACGCAGATAAGCGCGTAATCGCCAGCCCGTCGCCATTTAGCGGCTTTCGCGATCCCTATTATCGCGGGTTTTCACCACGATATGATTTCTACCACCCGCGCTTTGGATGGCGCAGTGCCTATCGTCATCGTAGTGGATTTAACCGCGCGCGCCGCGGTGGGTTTTATAGTGGACTTGGCGGACGCTTTTATGACCCGTTGTTTGATGACTTTGATTACCGCGAAGTGACGCGCTTTAAGGCCAACGCCCAAGTCCTTATGGGGCGCGGCCCAAAACCGGACGATGTTAAAAGTTTTAATGCGCGCGAAGTGCTTACAAATTTAGGCCCTAAAGTCGTCTATCCTGCAGAGAAATCTTAGTCTATATGCTGCGGCATGATTTCACGCCGCCTCTTTAATTCACGTTTTTTGGCCGCCTCTACCGGGGCGGCCTTTGCGCTTACTGTATCCGGATGCAGTAAGTCCGCGCCGCGATATGATATTGTCAAAGATAGCCCCGAATTTATCCAGATGAACATGCGGACGCTCGGGGCTGACGCTTCTATTGTTTTGAGCGGCATCGATGAAACGCGCGCCATAGAGATTTTTGAGGGCGCAGCAACCCGCCTTGATGAACTCAACGCGATCT
>CALKXN010000100.1 GCA_938003555.1 uncultured Robiginitomaculum sp.
ACTCGGAATGGGAGGCCTCGCCGCAACGCGGACGGCCGCCGCGCCATGTCTACACGCTATCGGCGCAGGGTCGGCGTCTCGCGAAGAGTCTTGCGGCGGATGAGTCTTTACCAGCGCTGTCTATGCCGAAGCCGAGGGCCATATGAGATATTTCGTCGACATCATTATGATTTACGCGCAGCGATTATTGCCTGCCGCGAAGCAGGATTGGGGCAAAGCGATGCGCGCGGAAATTACCCATATTAACTCGCCCTTCGCCGCGCTCATATTTGCGCTGGGCTGCTTGAAGACTGCCGGACTTGCTAACTTAAAAGCTACGAGATGGGAGCCTTTGGGCCGTGCTCTATTATGTTTTCACATTACGGTTTGGGTTTTTGCGAAATTCTATGGCGGCGTCATCCTGTCCGGAGCGTCCAAAACGGGCAAGATAGAAATGAGCCTCTTGCAGTCCAATATGATTGGTCTTGCGGGATTTGCCTATCTTGGATTGGCGCTCTGCGTCATGTTACGTAAATGGATCGGCGTCATAGCCTGCGGCCTCGCAGCTCTTGGCTTGAATACGGCGCTATTGATGAGCAGTATTTTTTCAGGTCCAGCCTCTCTACATTCCCTAGAGAGTTTAGATGTTTTGGCTTTTGCGATCATTAGCGAAGAGTATTCTATTTGGACGACGATTTTGATCGGCGGCGCATTTATCTGGTTGTGGCAAAGTCGGTATAGAGGGGCGCAGATATGAGCCGTATCTCGAAAACCCTCCATTATAGCGGGGCGGGGCTGCTCACCATAAGCGCTCTGTATCACAGTTATAGCTTTCTCTCCGCGCGCGGCGTAGCGAATGATCCGGATGCTACGCCATTTGTCGCCTATTTTCTGGAGCCCATATGGCTGCTTCCCTCGATAGCATGGTTCGGCCTCGCGCTTTTAATTTTCCTTAGGCCGCGCAAGCGGTTTGGCGTCATAATTGGGACGATATTATGCGCGCAGGCCGTTATGATGTTTGCCTTTATGGGGCTATTCATAGGCGCGGTCGCGATAGGACTGTCTGGCCTGCTGATATTGACTGGAAGCCTTTTCCAATAATCTGTCAAAATAACTCGCCACGCGGCCAGGTCTTAACATAGCGTTTACGGCTTCTCTTTAGACATTGTTAAAGACTTGACCTGCGGAGCCTGCCCATTGACTTATTCTGATCCTGCTGCTGACTTTGGTGCTGATATTGGCGGCGAGACGTCGCGCGCGGCCAGTTCTTTGATGGACGGGCTTTATGACGCCGGGCCGCAGACTTTTGGCCGCGCGGCGCGGGCGCTTTTGACTCTGGGCGTATCCGCATTTTTGACATTATCCGCTGTGTCCTATTCGGCGCTCGATAGTACCTTTGATACAGCGGGCAGCGCGGGGACGCTCAATTGGCTGGGTCGTCCGGGCGCAGCGATGGCCAATTTAACCCTGCAGAGCATTGGCTGTGTTGTCATTGTGCTTGCGCTCATTTTAGCATTTGCCGGCGGGCGCGCGATTTTGCGGCCCAACCCAGCCATGACGAAATCAGAGCGCTGGCGCCGTATATCCTATTGCACAGGCGCAGTTCTCTTTAGCAGCATTCTATTCTCCGCCGCGCCGCAGCCGCAAAGCTGGCCGATGCAGGTCGGGCTTGGCGGCTATGTTGGGGACGGTTTGTTTGGCATGTTGAATAATATGTTCACGGCGATGCACATCCCGCTGGCCAGTTTGGTCATTGGTATAATGGCCTTTATTTGCGCCGCATTCTGTTTGGGCCGTTATATGCGGTTCGTCTCGCGTGATGCTGCATTATTTGCGGGCGCGGCGCTGACCGTATGGGCCTTTATTCGCGTATATCTTGACCGCGTCGTCGAGTTCTTTCGCCGCATCATCGCCAAAAAATATGGCAAAGAGATCGACGATGGCCCCGCGCCATTGCGCCAGTGGCTGGATGATCGCCCTGCCGCGGGCCTTGTAGACGCGCAGCCGGAATATGCGCCCGTGACGGACGTTGTCATTCCGGTCGCAACAGATGTGAAAACGAAGCCTAAAGCCAAGACAAAGCGCAAGGCGGCCGCGCCGAAGCCTGCGGCCTATAATAAATATAATTTCCCCAAGGACGGAAGCTTTGTCCTGCCGGGTCTCGATCTCTTGAAAACGCCGCCTATGCGCCGCGCCATTACGGATGAGCGCCAATTGCAGAAAAACGCGGAACGCCTCGCCGAAGTGCTCACCGATTTCGGCGTTAAAGGCATGATCGGCCAAGTGCGCCCCGGCCCTGTCGTGACACTCTATGAATTTGAACCTGCGCCAGGGGTGAAATCCTCGCGCGTGATTAATCTGGCCGATGATATTGCGCGCTCTATGGAAGCGATTTCTGCGCGCGTCGCCGTTGTGCCGGGGCGTAACGCCATTGGCATTGAGCTGCCGAATGCGCGGCGCGAAACGGTTTACCTGCGCGATATGCTGGCCAGCCGCATTTTCAAAGAATCTGACGCCGGCCTGCCGATGGCGATGGGCGAAGATATTGGCGGACAGCCTTTCATCGCAGATTTGTCCAAGATGCCGCATTTATTGGTCGCGGGTACAACGGGCTCGGGTAAGTCGGTTGGCGTGAACGCCATGATCCTCTCGATCATGTATACGCTTCCGCCTGAGAAATGTAAGTTCATTATGATTGACCCGAAAATGCTCGAGCTCTCCGTCTATGACGGCGCGCCGCATTTGCTGGCCCCTGTCGTGACGGAGCCGAAAAAGGCCGTCGTGGCCTTGAAATGGACCGTGCGCGAGATGGAAGATCGCTATCGCAAAATGGCCAAAATGGGCGTGCGAAATATGGCAGGCTATAATGACAAAGTCGACGCTGCGCAAAACTCCGGCGAAGTCATGACCCATACGGTGATGACGGGATATGACCAAGAAAGCGGCAATCCGATTTATGAAACCGAAGAGCTCAATTTCGAGCCCATGCCCTTTATCGTCGTGGTGATTGACGAAATGGCTGACTTGATGATGGTCGCAGGTAAAGACATTGAAGGCGCCGTGCAGCGCCTTGCGCAAATGGCGCGGGCGGCGGGTATTCATATGATCATGGCCACGCAGCGCCCCTCGGTTGACGTGATTACCGGCACAATCAAAGCCAATTTCCCGACCCGTATTTCCTTCCGCGTTGGCTCTAAAATCGATAGCCGCACCATTCTGGGCGAACAAGGCGGCGAGCAACTGCTCGGAAATGGCGATATGCTCTTTATGGGGACAGGCCGCCCGCGCCGCCTTCACGGGCCATTTGTATCGGACGGTGAAGTCGAGCAAATTGCAGGCTTCATCAAAGCCCAAGGCGCGCCGACCTATCTGGCCGATATATTGATTGATAAAGAGGAAGAAGCCGAACGCGCAAAAATGGAAGCCGGAACGGATGAGGAAACATCGCTGTTCGACAAGGCCGTCGCTATTGTCGCCGCAGACCGCAAAGCGTCAACCAGCTACATCCAACGCCGCCTCGGTATCGGCTATAACCGCGCCGCCAATGTCATCGAAGACATGGAACGCCAAGGCATGATCGGCCCGTCAGGGCCGGGCGGAAAGCGCGAGATATTCCTGCCGGAGCATGGCGGGTATTAACGTCAAAATTCCGCGAAAGCGGGCCCGTTAATCGCGTGCGATTAATCGGGGATTTTGACGCCTGTGTCGGTTGGATTTAAGCTCACAACTACCAGAATCGATTATCATCGGATTGCTAACAAAGAAATGATATTGTGATTTCATATTTATGACTCTCCGTTGCCCCGCTAAGGCGAAACAAACATGACCCTCTTCAAAAATTACGCTGCCTATTGGCCGGGTTATCTGCGTGAGCATAGCCGTCCGCTGACGCGGACTTGCCACTATCTGCAAACCAGTCTTGGCGGCATGGGGATGCTGGCGATATTATATTTTCAGGCGTGGATATATCTGATGATATTATTGCCTATAATCTTTGTCTTCGCTTTGATGGTGCATGTATTTATCGAAGGAAATAAACCCGCTGCGGCGCAGCATCCTTTTTGGTGGTCTGTACTCAACGATATTCGCATGTTGTTTCACATGTTGACGGGAACGTTGTCGGGTGAGCTTGTGAAAGCGGGTGTTAAACCGAGCTGGTTTTAGGGTCGGATTTGCAAAACAATCCTTGATTGTGGCGGAGGATATAGTTTCCGTCCGCGTCATCCTCGTGCACGACACGAGGATCCATGGCTGATTAAATTTGCGCTTTTGACTTAAGCTAAGCTGCTGGTTCAGCCTGCTTTTTTCGATTTATGCCAAGGCTGATAAATAGATCCTGTGATTAAGCCTTTAGGTGACGGGGTGTGCGTCAAAATCAGGGATATAATTTAATAATCCCTGCTTCCTCATTTACCCCTATATTTCAATGGTCTTTAGCGGCGGGCCGGGTGTCGACGTTCGGAACTTGCGAGAGATCAGTATTGGATTCGGGCGATGTAGGGTTACGGCCTACGTTAAACGGGTTTGGGCCTATGACCCCGCGTTGGGACATAGGACTTAGCGTGATGCTCATGCCTGGACACAGGAGGGCCGTGAG
>CALKXN010000101.1 GCA_938003555.1 uncultured Robiginitomaculum sp.
TATATGGGGCAAGGCGGGCTAGGCTTATCAAGCCGCAAATATTATCTCGAAGATAATGAGAGAAACAGCGAAATTTTAGCCGGATATCTTGACTATATTGAAACTGTATTGGACGCGGCAGGTATTGAAAATGCCAAAGAACGCGCGCAGGGCGTGTTAGACTTTGAGACAAAAATCGCCGGCGCCCATTGGACCCGCGTCATGCGCCGTAACCGTGACCTCACTTATAATAAAATGAGCATGGCTGATCTTAATGAATATGCACCGGGCCTGCCATGGGCCAAGATGATGGAAATATCGGGCATTGGCGATATTGACGCGATCGTTCTTACGCAAAACACAGCTGTACAGGAAAGCGCTAAAATCTTTACCGAGGCCCCCCTTGGGACTTTGCAAGACTATATGACATTCCATCTAGTCAATGATTACTCAAACTATCTACCGGCCAAAGTCGACGACGCTAGTTTTGCTTTTTACGGCAAAGTTCTTCGCGGGACAGCCGAGCAGCGCCCGCGCTGGAAACGCGGCGTGTCCTTTGTCAACGGCACGGTCGGTGAACTTGTCGGTAAAGTCTATGTTCAAAACCATTTCCCTGAGAGCTCGAAAGCGCAAATGCAGGAATTGGTCGAGAATCTTCGCGCCGTCTTCAAAACGGGAATTGATGATCTGGAATGGATGAGCGAAGACACAAAAGAGCAGGCACAATATAAGCTGGCTAAATTTAATCCAAAAATTGGCTATCCCGATAAATGGGAAACCTATGCCGGTCTTGAAGTGGATAAAGATGATCTTATCGGCACAGTTCGCTCTGCGCGCCTCTGGCGCTGGAATGATCGCATCAGCAAGTTAGGCGGGCCGATTGACCGGGATGCATGGGGCATGACTCCGCAAACGGTTAACGCCTATTACAACAGCTCTCTCAATGAGATTGTTTTCCCTGCAGCCATTCTCGACGCGCCTTTCTTTGACCCCAATGCCGATTCGGCTGTAAATTATGGCGGCATCGGCGCGGTCATTGGTCATGAAATGGGTCACGGTTTTGATGACCAAGGCCGCAAGACAACAGGCGATGGTATCCTCAAGGATTGGTGGACAAAGGAAGACGCAGAAAACTTCCAAGCCCGGGCCGCACGTTTGGGGGCTCAGTATACTGCATTTGAACCTTTGCCCGGAAAATCGACCTATGGCGATTTGACCATGGGTGAGAATATCGGTGATCTGACCGGGATTACGATGGCTTATAAAGCCTATAAACGATCTTTAAACGGCCAAGAGGCTCCGATCATTGATGGCCTCACCGGCGATCAGCGTTTCTTCATGGCTTACGCACAAATTTGGCAGCGTAAATTTACACCAAAAGAACGCGAATCGCGTCTGATCAATGACACGCACAGCCTTAGTGAGTATCGCGCCAACGGTATCGTGCGGAATTTCGACCAGTGGTACGAAGCGTTTGATGTGAAACCGGGCGACGCCCTCTATATTCCACCTGAAGAGCGCGTGCGTATTTGGGAGTAATCTTTCTCTCTAAACCACTCAATTTAAGTGCCGGATATCTTAGGATTTTCCGGCATTTTTTATGGCATCAAACATGGCCACGGCGCGGCCTTTTGTTGTGCGATCACAGGCGGCGATCTGAGAATAGCGGCGGCGCAGTTTTGTGAGGCCCTCAAAATTTGCCCGCTCCCCCATCCGTTCAGCAGCCCCGTAAGCCCGAGACAAAGCTGCCGCGGGCCCTGTTGCTGCAATAAATCCAGAATAGGCCCGTTGATCAATTCCGTTATAGTGTTTTTTATAACCCTCCAATCCAGCGCCCAGATCAATCGTTTTGTACCCGAGCTCCGGCGCAGCATCAATCAGCTGTTCGAGCAATTGGGACCCGGGGGAATAGATTTGGAAGTCTGCATCATAGCCAACCATCCAGCTATGAAATGTGACGCCATCGGTCAGTCCCATATCCGCCGCGGCCATCCGGCCGTCAAAATATAAAACATGCATTTCGCAACGTAATTGAGGACTTTGCGCGGCAAACAAACGGTGCAGCAAGTCTTCCGTCCAGCCTATCGACAGCACATCATACTTGCCCGTCATAGCAAATTTGTCGCGTTTCCACGTCAGCAACTGGTCGAGGGCTTGTGTGTCGCGGACATTAAACTTTGCCGTGATCTCACCGATCTCTGCCTCAGCTTTACGCGCGCGGCGATTATTATCTTTCAGCATACGGCGGTAAGATTTATTTTTCGCTGCGCGCCATTTCTCTGCGCCCATAGAGACATCTGTTGCGGCAACCTCTTGGCCCTCGCCCGCCCTGCCATGACCGATAAGCCCCGAAAAATGATAAGAGCCGATTCCGGCGCGTCCTAATATATCTTGGAGGTCAAAATCATATTCAGGGCCGCATATAAGGCCATGATAGTCCGTCATGGGCGCGCCAACAGGCTGCGCGAAACGGCCGCCTTGAATGGGCAACATCGCAACGGGACGGCCTTGATCTGTAACCACAATAATGCGCACATCTTCACGCAGAGACGCGACATGATCTGTATAAGCTAAGTCAAAATATGGACTATAGAGGTCGGGATTGCTCGCGCGCAGACTTTGCCACACTGCACGCAAATCCTCTCCCATATGCTCATGGGAAATTATGTCCACGTCAAATACCGCTTCGGAATCGATCATTCTATCTCTCTGAATCTGGCCCATAATTGCGCGGCACTCCGTCATATCAGCACATTACATAGCAATATTTGGTTTCCGCCCTCTTAAAAGCCCTAACAAAAGACACAAAAAAGCCCCGCTAAAAAGCGGGGCTCATATTCTAGCGCCTATCTAGACTAATCTAGAGGCCACCTGGGCCACAATCTTCTTTAAGGAAGTCGAGAATAGCCGAATAATATGTCTTATTATGATCATAGCGATGCGAGAATAAGAAGTGATCGGCTTTGTCTAGGACAAGTGTTTTCACATTATCCATTTTTCCGGCCTTCTTCAGCGCTTTGGTATAGTCCTCATAGTGATAAAACATAACGCGGCGATCTTGCTTTGGGTGAATGAGCAGCATTGGGACATTAACCTTCGCGACTTCTTTCATAGGGTTAATCCCCGAAGTCGTTCCCCGTTGCTCGGATAATTCATCAAAATATTTGATCGAATCATCAGAGCGATTTCTGTGCTGCTTAGCCGGATCAGCAACGAACGCAGCCGGAATTGTGCACTGATAGATTTGATCTTCGCGTGACGCTGCAACAAGTGCCGCGTAGCCGCCATATGACCATCCAAACATTGCGACGCGTTCTGCATCAACATCACCACGCTTAATCAGGAACTTCGCCGCATCATCTTTATCATCTTGCATAGCGCCGCCATGCTCATTCCACATTTTTATGTAATGGTTATAGCCATGACCCAGTGAACCACGATATTGTGGCTGAACGACCATATAGCCGTTATTTGCTAGCATTTGGCTCCATTCATCATAAACAATGACTTCGGAAACATATGGTCCGCCATGCGGCAGAACAATTAACGGGTGGGGGCCAGCACCCTTTGGCTTCGTAACATAGGCTGGGATCATTAGACCATCCCGCGCAGGATATTTTACATATTCGACATTTGAATAATCCGAAGCTTTCAGAAGTGGGTTATGACTGCCAAGCTTTAGCATTTTACCATCTTTGATCAGATGGTAAGACCCGCTGTCACTATCGCTCAGATTACGGACGATCATCGTGCGACCATCTATAGAGCGACTAGCTATAGAAACAGATTTTAAATCTGCTCCGGGGATAGCGGCCGCAATGCTCTGGATTTGACTTTTCGTTTCAGCGTCGAAATAATGCCGCTCATATCCATTACCTTGCCAGGTAACGCCCTTGATTTCATCGTCGCCACCACGTTCATTTCCTCGCAAAACACCCGCAATATCTGCATCAGGACGACCATAAATTTTTGT
>CALKXN010000102.1 GCA_938003555.1 uncultured Robiginitomaculum sp.
ATTAGGTAAACCAGAGAAGAGAGTTTCCATGCGCTTAATTGCGCACCTAATTCCCCGGTATCCCCATCCGCGCCAGTTCATCCGCCTTCTCATTGCCCGGATCACCAGAGTGCCCCTTCACCCATTGCCAGTCGATGTTTCGGCCTTCTGCAATGGCGTCGAGTTCTTGCCAGAGGTCTTTGTTGAGCACCGGTTTTTTGTCGGCTTTTTTCCAGCCGCGTTTTTTCCAGCCGTGAATCCATTTTGTGATGCCATCGCGTAGGTAAACGCTGTCGGTGAAAATTGTAATGGGGCCGTCATAGCCGGGTTTGATGGCGGCGATAGCTTTGATTGCGGCCATCATTTCCATGCGGTTATTGGTGGTCTCTGCCTCGCCGCCAAAGAGTTCTTTTTGGTGTTTACCCGCAATCATCAGCGCCCCCCAGCCGCCGGGGCCGGGATTGCCGCTGCACGCCCCGTCAGTGTAAATCACAATGCCTTTGGCTTTGGGTTTAACGGCGACTCTTGGCATTAAGCGGGCTCGCGCAGGGCGCGGGGCAGGCGGAAAATGACTTCTTCTTTGGTGACTTCGACTTCTTCGATGGTCACATTAAAGCGCATTTTGGCGGCTGCGATCACGCCGTCCACCAGATATTCCGGCGCGCTGGCCCCTGCCGTTAGGCCGAGTTTGGTAATGCCTTTCAAATCATCCCAATTGATATTTTCGGCGCTGGCGATCAGGCGGGCTTTGCCTGCGCCCGCAATGTCGCCAACTTCGACAAGGCGTTTGGAATTGGATGAATTGGACGCGCCAATCACAAGCAGTAAATCACAGCGCTCGGCTATGGCTTTCACCGCCGCTTGGCGATTCGTGGTCGCGTAGCAAATGTCTTCTTTATAGGGCAGGGCGATGGACGGGAAACGCGCTTGCAACACTTTGATTATGCCTGCTGTGTCATCGACCGATAATGTGGTCTGCGTAACAAGTGCCAGGTTTTCAGCATCGCGCGGCGTGAAATTTAAAGCGTCCTCTTCGGTTTCAATGAGGATGATTTGCCCATCAGAAAGCTGTCCCATTGTTCCGATAACTTCGGGGTGGCCCTCGTGACCGATCAACAGAATATCGCGGCCATCGCGGGCGTGACGCTCTGCTTCGACATGGACTTTGGAAACCAGCGGGCAGGTCGCATCAAGGAAGACCATATTGCGGCGCTTGGCCTCTGCGGGGACGGCTTTGGGGACGCCGTGCGCGCTAAAGACGACAGGGCGGTCTTCGGGGCATTCGTCAAGTTCATCAACGAAGACAGCGCCCATTTTCTCTAGCCGTTCGACGACATGGCGATTATGGACAATTTCGTGGCGCACATAGACAGGCGCGCCGTGAATTTCAATGCTGCGCTCGACAATTTGGATGGCGCGGTCAACACCGGCGCAAAAGCCGCGCGGGGCCGCAAGATATAGTGTTAAATCGGGCTTGGCGGCAGATGTCGTAGATGGCATTAAATTCTCCTCATGGCGTGGATACAGTCATTGCAGGCCGCGCGCCTCTCCTGTAACACGCCTCATAAGAAATTCCACTGTCAGGATGTCACTATGACCCGTTTTATATTTTCGCGTTTTACTTCTGCATTAGCGATCTGCGCCGTGACGGCGGTAAGTGTGTCGGGATGCCAAACCTTGAAAGACCGCGCGGTCAAGATTGAGCAATCCAGTGAAACCAATCCGGGGCCATGTCCGCGCGCCTTTTCGCTATATGACGCCGCGCGCATTGTCGAATTTAACGGGGCAGAGCGTTTTGCGAATGTGGCCTATTCCGGCGAGATGGGCAAAGTGACCAGCATATGCCGTTATGTCGGCACAGACCCGATCAAGGCGAACCTGACATTTGACGCAAATTTTGGCATCGGCCCGGCCGCGCAAAGCCGCACGCATACTTACCGTTATTTCGTTGCTGTGACGCGAAAAAACATTGATGTGATTAACAAGCAATATTATCCGATCACGGTGAGTTTTCCGCCCGGCTCTGATCGTGTGACTGTTCGCGAAACCGTAGGCGAGATTGTTATTCCGCGCGCCAATGAGACGACATCCGGTGAGAACTTTGAAATTGTTATCGGCTTTGACCTTACGCCGGAGCAAGCCACATTTAACGCTGATGGAAAACGCTTCCGCCCGAATGCTGGGCAATAGGAACGGGCTGTGACAGGATCATTACAGGAGCAGCTTAGCCGCGCCTTTGGCGATGCTTTTAAAGCCGCAGGATTTGAGTCAAGCCTCGGCGCGGTCTTTGAGAGCGCGCGCGGCGATGCGCCCTTTCAATGTAACGGCGCTATGGCAGCGGCCGGCGCGCTCAAGAAGCAAGGCACGAAAGCTAATCCGCGCGAGATTGCGCAGGGCATTGTTGAGGCCGTGTCGGGGCATGATGCGGTGGCTTTGCTAGAGATTGCCGGACCCGGATTTATAAATATCACGCCGGCGCTGGACGCCGTCTCCGCCCGCGCGCGCGCTTTGGCGGTTGACCCGCGCATAGGGGCCCGTGCGCCAGATCGCCAGAAAATCGTCATTGATTATGGCGGGGCCAATGTGGCCAAGCCGATGCATGTCGGTCATTTGCGCAGCGCCGTGATCGGTGAGGCGCTTAAACGCCTTCTGCGCTATCGCGGCAATGAGGTTATAGGCGACGTCCATTTGGGCGATTGGGGCCTGCAGATGGGGCATCTGATTACGGAGCTTCATGACGAGCAACCTGAGCTTCCCTATTTCGACGCCGATGTGACGCAGGGATATCCAAGCGATAGCCCGGTCACGATGGACGATCTTGCGCGGCTATATCCTGCGGCGAGTAATAAAGCCAAAGCCGATCCTGACCGCCTTGAGCGTTCCCGTAAGGCCACGGCTGAGCTTCAGGCGGGCCGTGAAGGCTACCGCGCGTTGCTCGACCATTTTATTACCGTGTCTATTGCTGCGCTAAAAAAAGGCTATGGCGCGCTGGGTGTTGAGTTTGATTTGTGGAAAGGCGAGGCGGCTGTTGACCCGTTAATCCCGGGCATGGTCGAGACGTTCAAATCTCAAGGGATTACCGAGGAAGATGACGGCGCGCTGATTATCCGTGTTGAAACGGATGAGGACAAAAAACCGGTTCCGCCCGTATTTCTGATCTCGCGCAGCGGAGCGGCCCAATATCACACCACAGATTTAGCCACGCTTTTGGATCGCAAAAATGAAATTGATCCTGACCTGATTTTATATGTCGTGGATCAGCGCCAAGCTCTGCATTTTGAGCAGGTTTTCCGCGCCGCCGTGCTGGCAGATATGTACCGCCCCGAACAGATGAACCATCTGGGCTTTGGCACAATGAATGGCAAAGATGGCACGCCGTTTAAAACCCGCGAAGGCGGCGTTTTGCGCCTTGATGATTTGCTGACCATGATGAATGAGGCGGCCATGGCGCGCCTTGATGAGGCTGGTATTGGCGCCGATTTCGATGCCGAAGAACGCACAGAGATCGCGCGTAAGGTTGGCCTTGCCGCGCTTAAATTTGCTGACCTACAGAACCAGCGCCTGACAAATTATATCTTTGACCCCGAGCGCTTTACGGCGTTCGAAGGTAAGACCGGGCCATATTTATTATATGCCGCCGTGCGGATTAAATCGATTTTGCGCAAAGCTGAAACGCTGGGCGTCGCCGCAGGCGAAATTACTATTTCTGAGCCTGCCGAAACGGCTCTTGTCTTGGCGCTTGATAGTTTTGACCGCGCCTTAGAAGCCGCAGCGCGCAAATATTCGCCGCATATTTTGTGCGACCATATTTACACGCTCGCCCAAGCTTTTTCACGATTCTATGCCGACTGCCCGATCCTGCAAGACGGGGTGGCAGATGCGGTGAAATCCTCACGCCTGGCTTTGGCCGAAACGACATTGCGCCAACTCGAAGCGGGCCTCGACATTATCGGCGTTGAAGTCCCCGAGCGGATGTAAGAATTATCAACGCGATAATTTGCGCCATGTGGCGCGGGGGTCGAGTAATATGTCGGCTGTATCCGCGTCGACGAGCGTTTCCCAGTTTTTATTTTCGCTGATAAATTCACTGATTTTCTCAGCGGAAGTTTCGCGTTCTTCACTGTCGACAGCGCCAAGATAATAAGTGATGCCTTTTTGCACATCTTTGTCGACGCCTCGGCCAATCATATATAAATCGCCGAGTTGTTCCATTGCCCAACTATTTTCGCCTTCGGCAGCCTTTTCATAATATTGCAAAGCTTTTGACCAGTCTTGGGCGACTCCGTATCCGTTTGCATACATAGAGCCAACGCTCGCGGTGGATGTGACGACGCCTTCGGCGTCGCCGCGCATATAATATTCCATCGCCAACTCGTAATCTTTTTTCATGCCTTCGCCGTTTTCGGCCATTTCGCCTAGGGGCGTATATGCTGAAAAATAGTCATCACTTACGGCTTGTCGGAAATATCGCAGGGCAAGTACGTCGTCTTGATCGACATGGAACCCTCCACGGTACATATTGCCGAGATAGAATTTGGCCCGCGCATCATCCTGATCCGCAGCTTTAGTGAACCATTCATATGCTTTGCGATTATCTTCGGGAACAGAGGTGCCCCAATAATATAGACTGCCGAGATTAGCTTGAGATATTCTATTTCCAGCATTGGCGGCAAATTCATAATGTTCCAGCATTTTTTTCTTGTTTTTTGGCGTGCCATACCCCGCTTCATAACATTCCCCCAAATATCTGTGGGCTCGAATATTCCCTAGCTGCGCCGCTTTGGAAAACCATTTAAAAGCTTCATCATTATTTTCGGGAGTGCCTTCGCCAAGGTAATGCATAACGCCAAGTTCAAGCATGGATTCAGAAGACCCCATTTGGGCTCCCTTTTCGAACCAGATTAAGGCCTCGCCCTTGTTTGCATCAGAGACATCATCGCCAGACAACATATCTCCAATATCGACAAAGGCTGGGAGATAACCTTTCTTAGACGCGCTTTTGAATAGATTTAAAGCAAGATCATTATCAAGCGCTGCGCCTTGACCGCGCAGATGAACAATGGCGCGAACATAATCAATATCGCCAATGGTATCTTCCCCTAGCCCGTCGAGCAAAGGTACGATTTCATCATGCCTATCTTCATTTCCAAACAGGGCGCGGGCCAGACCCAAGGTTAATTTGCGGTCATTTGGTGAGGTTTTCAGTTCTGCTTCGCACCGCGTTTCGGCCGTTTCAAAATCAAGCTGGGAGGTATAAAGAATATTGCCAGATTCATCCGAAACAGCAGTTAAATCTAAACAGCTTTGCGTGTCTGTTTTACCCCAAAAGCTCTGCGCCGCCGCTGGGTTAAAACCAAATCCGTGCCAAATTATAAATGCGCTTGTCAACGCTGTTCCGATAAGGTGATGTTTCGTCATATTCCTGCTCATGCTTTTCGTTCGTTCATGTCTTTCATCAACAGTTAAGACATAAACAGCCGCCAATTTCAATTGACTCTTTTGCGGCGCTGTCGCATTTGGATTATTCCAAATGGGAGAGAGTCGGCGGGTTTAGATCCGTTTGACCACCGAAGGCGCAATGGCCCCGTCAATCGCTCAGGTAAAGGGACCGTTTGGACAAAGAAAGCTGGAAAGAGGACGACCAAGGTGAAACGTCCCGCCGAAGGAGTAAATGCTCTCAGGCCCATGTGACAGTCGGCGGCACTTCATGACCTGCGGGTCGCAAAGGTGCTTGTTATGACTGAACTAAAACATACGAAACTCCATTCCACACATGTTGCGCTGGGCGCGAAAATGGTGCCGTTTGCGGGCTATGACATGCCTGTGCAATATCCGCTCGGCGTCCTGGGCGAGCATAAACATACGCGCGCAGCAGCCGGCCTATTTGACGTCTCCCATATGGGGCAATGTTTCATCAGCGCCGAAGACGGCACATTTGAGACGGCGGCCAAAGCGTTGGAAAAACTTGTCCCGGCCTCCATCCAAGACTTAGAGCCAGGTCAGCAGCGCTACAGCCAATTCCTCAATGAGGACGGCGGGACGCTGGATGATTTGATGATCTCGCGTTTGGGCTTTGAGGGGCATACGCATAAATTATATCTGGTCGTTAATGCGGGCTGCAAAGACGCGGACTACGCGCATATGCGAAAACATTTGCCCGAGGGCGTAACGCTTGACGTTAAAGATGACACGCTTTCACTGCTCGCGCTGCAAGGCCCAAAAGCTGTAGAGGTGCTCGCGCGGCTTAACCCTGCGGTCAAAGATTTGGTCTTTATGACCCATACGGATTTGCCGCTGACCCAAACGATCTGGGTGCATATTTCGCGCTCCGGATATACGGGCGAAGATGGCTGTGAAATTTCGGTCAAACATGACGATGTGATCGCGTTAACAAAATTACTGCTGGCTGAGCCCGAAGTCGAAATGATCGGCCTTGGCGCGCGGGATAGTCTGCGTATGGAGGCTGGCCTGTGTCTCTATGGCCATGAACTTGACCCGTCTGTTTCGCCGATTGAAGCGGGCTTGATTTGGTCCATCCAAAAACATCGCCGCAGCGCGGATGCCGGATATTTAGGCGCGGCGCGTGTCGCGTCCGATCTGGCGGATAAAACGACGAAACGCCTTGTCGGCATACAGCCCGAAGGCCGCGCGCCCGCGCGCGAGCACACTGAAATTCAGGATATGGACGGCAATGTGATCGGCGAGATTACAAGTGGTGGTTTTGGGCCGACTGCGGGCGGCCCCGTCGCGATGGGTTACGTTGCGCGTAAATTTGTCAAAGCGGGAACGCCCGTTCAATTGATTGTGCGCGGCAAGCCGCGTCCGGCCAAAGTGGTCAAAATGCCCTTTGCGCCGCATAATTACTTTAGAGGTTAAGGAGAACCCCCATGAGCATTCATTTCACAGAAGACCACGAATGGATCGCCGTTGACGGCGATGTCGGTATTATCGGAATTTCTGATTACGCCGCCAAAGCGCTAGGTGATGTTGTTTTTGTTGAACTGCCGGATGTTGGCGCAGAGATGGGGAAAGGCGACGAAGCGGCTGTTGTTGAATCCGTCAAAGCGGCCTCCGAAGTTTACGCCCCGATTGGCGGCGAAGTCACCGAGGTTAACGGAGCGCTTGAGGACGAGCCCGCCAAGGTCAATGAAGACCCGCAAGGCGATGGGTGGTTTCTAAAAATCAAAATCTCTGACGCGGATGAGCTTGAAGGCTTGATGGATGAAGCGGCCTATAAGACCTATTGCGAAGGTTTGTAATATTAACCCGCTCATCCCTGCCTTCGCAGGGATGAGCGGGACTAAAGGACACTAGAAAATATGACCCGCAACCCACTCTTTCTCAAAATTTGGGGCATGGCCATTATCGTGCTCGGCGCGTGGCATGTGCGCGGATGGTTTATTGCGGAGCAGGCGGATAAATCCACCTACACTTTGGTGATTGGAATGTTCTGTATTCTGGTTGGCGCTGGCGTTTTAGCTTTGAGTATTGGCGTCATCGGGAAGAAAGACGAATAATGCGTTTCGCTGTGCCCGCATTATTTTACGCTTTGGCCTTGGGCATTCACGGCGTGCCTGCGCTGTCTGCATTGTTCCCGTCAAAGATCGCAGGGCTTTATGGCATTTCGGCGGGCGACAATACGCTTCTGACGCTGTTGCAACACCGCGCCGTATTGTTTGGCGTTCTCGCGCTGGCCTGTATCTACGCGGCGCACACAGTGTCCGCGCGATGGCCTGTTTTGGTTGGGGCCGTTCTGAGCATGGGCAGTTTTATGATTATCGCGCTTGCGCGCGGAGAGGCGGGCGGAAGCTTGTCAAAAATCGTCATCGTTGACGCAATTGGATTATTGATTGCTGCAGTTCTCGCCGTGCTTTTGGCGCGGCAGGTTTAGATGCAATGCCTGTTGAAATATTGGAAGACGGAGATCGCCCGATGAAAAATATTCTTATCTCGCTTGCTGCGGGTTTTGTGCTGGGGGTGGGCTCCGGCTTGATTACGAGCAAGCTCGGGATTGAAATTCCAAGACTGGTTGAAATTATACTTATCGCTGTCGTTGTCGGCGGCATATTCTTTATCTTAGAAAAACGAAATGAGGCGACCTGATGCGTTATCTCCCTTTAAATCAAAATGACCGCGCGGCCATGCTGGACGTGATCGGTGTCAAATCTATTGATGATTTGTTCCATAATGTACCGGAATCGGCGCGCCTTAGCGGGTTGGTTGATTTGCCCAAACATCAAAGCGAAGCGGCGGTTGAGCAGCATATGTCGCGGCTGTCTGCCAAGTCCGTATCGGCGGGCAGCGTCCCATTTTTCTGCGGGGCAGGGGCCTATCGTCACCATATTCCGG
This sequence comes from uncultured Robiginitomaculum sp., assembly GCA_938003555.1. Lineage (GTDB taxonomy): Bacteria > Pseudomonadota > Alphaproteobacteria > Caulobacterales > Maricaulaceae > Robiginitomaculum. The sequence continues at coordinate 8,329 of CALKXN010000102.1, forward strand.
CCACTGTGGATCACTTGATCCAGCGCTCTGAGTTTCTGACGGCCTATACGCCGTACCAGCCGGAAATCTCCCAAGGCACGCTTCAGGCGCTGTTTGAGTTCCAAACCCAAGTCGCGCTTTTGACCGGCATGGAAGTGGCCAATGCCTCTATGTATGATGGCTCGACGGCCTGCGCCGAAGCGGTTGTCATGGCGCATCGCGTGGCGCGCGGCAAAAAACCTGTCGCGATTTTGGCGCCCGGCCTTCATCCGCATTACGCGGCAGCGACGCAGACTTTGGCGTCAACGCTCAGCATTAAAGTGGCCGAGACCACGCCGCAAATGGGCACAGACGCGGACGTGATTGATATGATCACGGATGAAACATCATGCGTGGTCGTGCAGTCGCCAAATGTGTTTGGCGAAATTGTCGATCTTGCGCCGATTGCGGCCAAGGCGCACGCCCACAAAGCCCTTTTGATTGCCGTCTTTACCGAACCAGTCGCGCTCGCCGCGATTAAGTCGCCGGGCGAGCAAGGTGCAGATATTGTTGTCGGCGAAGGTCAAGGCCTTGGCGTTGGCCTTAATTTTGGCGGCCCGCATGTTGGTCTGTTTGCCTGCACGAAAAAACTGGTGCGCCAAATGCCCGGACGGGTCTGCGGCGAGACGGTGGATGCCAATGGCGAGCGCGGCTTTGTCCTGACGCTCTCCACGCGCGAGCAGCACATTCGCCGCGAAAAAGCGACGAGTAATATTTGCACCAATTCCGGCCTGTGTTGTCTAGCCTTTACCATCCATATGAGCTTGCTCGGGGATGCGGGCTTGAAACAGCTCGCGGCGCTGAACCACGAAAATGCCTGTCAGATGGCCGATATTATTGACGGTATTGAGGGCGCAGAAGTGCTAAATGACACGTTCTTTAATGAGTTCACGGTTAAGCTCAACAAACCCGCCGCAGATGTCGTCCAAACGCTTGCCGATAAAGGCATTTTAGGCGGCGTCCCGTTCTCACGCATTTCGGGCGGACAGCACGAAGATCTACTTCTGGTCTGCGCAACAGAGACCGCGTCCGACGCGGATATGCAGGCCTTCGAAATAGCCCTTAAGGAGGCACTATAATGAGCCGCACATTAAACACACTTCTAATGAATCGCGCACTGGATCATTCCAAAGCGGGTTTTATGCATTTACTTGATTTTGAAACGGGTAATGCCGAGTCGATTACCGAGGCCTTAGTTCAGGCTGCGGCTATCCCGAAGGCGCTGGTCAAATTGGGCGTGAATGTGAATTATCCCGAAGGCGCGGCGCTTTCCGTGGCCAAGGTACAGAGCATGCAGGGCAGTTTGATGAATAATCATCAAAAATCATCCTTCGTTTTAAACTTTAAAGCAGAGCTCGAGCAGTTCTCAATTGAGCTGTGGAATTATTTTGAAGCAACCTGCACGGCCGTTGAAGGAGGCCAGTCATGAATAATCAAGGACGCCCCACACAGCCTGCTGCGGCCAATATGAATGAGCGCGTGACGGTCTCTGGCTCGCAAGGGTTAAACCAAGCGACGAAGCTTATTTTTGAAACAGGTACGCCGCGCCGCACGGGTGTGGACCTGCCCAAGCCGAAAGGCCATGCCAGCCGCCTTGGCGCCCATGTCCGTCAGGGCGAGATTGGCTTGCCGGGTCTATCAGAGCCGGAAACGATGCGCCATTATGTGCGCCTGTCCCAGAAAAATTACGCGATTGATTTGGGCGTGTATCCGCTCGGCTCTTGCACCATGAAACATAATCCGCGCCTGAATGAAAAAGTCGCGCGCATGCCCGGTTTTGCCGATGTGCATCCGCTGCAACCGACAAGCACGGTGCAGGGCGCGTTGGAATTAATGTATGAGCTATCTGATTGGCTGATGACGCTGTGTAATATGCCAGCCGTTGCGCTAACCCCCAAAGCGGGCGCGCATGGCGAGCTGTGCGGGATGATGGCGATTCGCGCGCGTCTGGATCATGATGGCGCGTCGCATAAACGCCGCGTCCTTGTCCCTGAAAGCGCCCATGGCACGAACCCAGCCACGGCCGTGCAGTGCGGATTTACCGTCGATGAAATCCCCGCCAATGCGGGCGGACGCGTGGATATGGACGCGCTCAAAGCCAAGCTCGAAGGGCTGGGAGCGGATAGCGATATTGCCGGCATCATGCTGACCAACCCGAATACATGCGGATTATTTGAAACCGATATTATTGAGATTGCAGAGCTTATTCACGCTGCGGGCGGATATTTTTATTGTGACGGCGCGAATTTCAACGCGCTTGTCGGGCGCGTGCGTCCGGGTGATTTGGGCGTGGATGCCATGCATATCAATTTGCACAAAACATTCTCGACGCCGCATGGCGGCGGCGGCCCGGGCTCCGGCCCGACGGTTTTGTCTGATGCGCTCAAAGATCACGCGCCAGTGCCTTATGTCGTCAAAACAGATGAGGGCTTTGATCTTATTGAGGACCCGGATGATAAGAGCTTTGGCCGCATGTGCGCCTTCCATGGTCAAATGGGCATGTATAGCCGCGCGCTGACATATATGATGAGCCACGGCTCTGATGGCCTAAAACAGGCCACCGAAGACGCTGTGCTGAACGCGAATTATGTCCAAGCCAGCCTGTCGGATGTGATGACGACAGCCTTTGAAGGCACATGTATGCATGAAGCCTTATTTGATGATCGCTTCCTTAAAGGAACCGGTGTGGACACGCTCGATTTTGCTAAGGCCATGATTGATGAGGGCTACCATCCGATGACGATGTATTTCCCCTTGGTCGTTCACGGCGCGATGCTCATTGAGCCCACAGAGAGTGAAAGTAAGGGCGAGCTTGACCGCTTCATCCGCGCCATGCGCTCACTCGCGCAGCGCGCTAAAGCCGGTGAGGTTGAGAGTTTCAAAAACGCGCCCGTCTACGCCCCGCTCCGCCGCCTCGACGAAACACGCGCCGCGCGTAATCCCGTCCTGCGCTGGAGCGCGCCGGATGAAACTGCGCAGGCCGCAGAGTAATGTTATATGGTGGTTTGCTTGAGGGGATTATTTCGCTCGTTGTGTTATTCATCATCGGAGCCGCCGCGTGTTTTGTGGGCGGTTTCATGGGGTTTGTCGGTGTGAAACTCGCGAGCCGAGTATTTGGCCCGCTTAAAGTTCGTATGGTCGATAATCACGCAAAGACATTTGAATAATATATAGCCGGCTTGTCCCGACTTTTATTTTGCGACAGCTTTAAACCATTTGCGGCGCAGCGCTTTGGCTGCGCGAATAAATGTGCGCTCAAATGTATAATATGTCGCCGCGCCAACGCAGATCGCGCCAATGACGAGTATGGGTAGCATGATAATATTGTCGATCATGCCGCCGCGCGCAAAAGGGCGCCAGATATATCCACTCACGCTAAAGGCGAGGACATGGGTAAGGTAAAGTGAATATGACCAATTGCCGAATATTTCTGACCATTTGGGCAGGATACGTCCCTTAAATTCCAGACAGGCCACACCGTAAGTCAGCAATGTCGCAGGAAGGCCGAACAGGACTATTCTGTCCCACCCCATCGGGAAATATAAATCGGGCAGGGTGACGAGGTACAGGATCGCGGCGAGCCATCCTAAAATGCCGAGCGCGGCCATAACCCCGCCGCTGAATTTATAACCGGACAGAAATAGCCATGCGGCGACCGCGCCCATGAAAAACTCCATGCTAAGCGGATGAAAGATCAGAGCTGCTTCGGGGCGAAGCGTCGACAGGCCCGCAAGATTGCCGATAATGACAAGGCCCATCCAAAGCGCCAAAAGCAAAAGTCGCCATTTATGAGCAAAAAGGATGATGAGCGTGAAGACGAGGTAGAAATACATTTCATGAATCAGCGTCCACGCGACTTTAAGCATCGGCATGGTGTCATCCGGCCAAAGCGCAAAGGATTTCAGAAGGCTGGTCTGCTCAGGGTCAAAACTTAACAGGCCGGGTTTAACAAGCCACACGCCAAGCAGAGCGAGGGCGACGATCCAATAAATTGGATAAATCCGGCTGGCGCGGGCAAACAAAAACTCACCCGCTTTGCGCAGGCTGTTTTGACTTTGCCACGTCACATAGACCATGATGAAACCGGAGATGACAAAGAACAGATCAACGCCGCTAATGCCCAGCATCACGCTTGGCGGAAGCAGGGCGTCGCCCGCATGTTTGGCTTCCATCGTCGGGAGATGGGTAATAACCACCATCAGCGCAGCCAGGCCGCGAAGCGCCT